>JAHRVG010000130.1 GCA_019090795.1 Paracoccaceae bacterium
CGCAGAACGCCTTGGTTCCAGCGGCGGTGAGGATCACAGCACCCGCCTTTTTATCAGCCCATGCGCGTTTAAAGGCGTGGGTCAGTTCCTCAATCGTGCGGCCACGAAAGCAGTTCAGCCGCTTTTCGCGATCTATGGTGATGGTCGCGATACCTTCGCTGACATCATAAGTTACATCGGTGTATTCCATTAGTTTCTCCAGAGTGAATAATCAGCCAAGTATGGCGCGCGCCGGATCAAAGCTGCGCAACAGCGCCACTTCTTCGGCCGTTGGGGGTGGGATGATTTCCGCGTCAGGGCGCAGAGTAATCTCTGAACCTGTTGCGGTGTGAATGGCGGCCAGAGCAGCCTGCTCGCCGCCCGGTTCGCAAATCAACCCGGCAATTTCCAGCGTGCCGTCGGTGCCGCGCTGCATCCAACACAGATCGGTGGCAACTCCGGCCAGTTCGCGGATCGGAGACGTTGTAAATGCCATCTCGGGTGCATAGCGGCCGGATTTGAGCGGCATCACCACCATCACCGCAGACCCGCCATTGGCCAAATCATTGGCCCCGCCAGATCCGACAATCAGTCGCCCGCTGGCGGTGCGAGACGAATTGATGTTGCCCGCCGCGTCGATCTGACCGGCGGCAAGAAAGGATAGGCAATCGCGTGATCGCGGCCCGGCCAGCACACCGAGTGTGCGCAAAAAACTGGAATGAAACCGCGAAGATGCGGCGTTGGGACGGTTGAACAGATAGGGGTCGCCCGCCAGCGGGCGAAAGCCTACCATGCCGTTTTCAGCAATCACTGCAACATCCACGCCCATGTCGCGCAATTTCTGTTCGGCCCCCCATGCGGCCAGATGTGACAGACCGATCCCAGCGAAAAAGCTGTTCTTGCCGCCAGTCTCAGCCAGTTCAATGGCTTTGCGCATAGCTAGCACGGCAGCACATTCCTCGGGCGAGGCCGGGGCATCTGCATCACGCGCCGGTTCGGGTTGTGGGTCCAGCGCAGCCTTGCGCAGATCCTCAAGGTGGCCCTGCCCAAGCCGCGCGAGGTAGCTTTCGTGATCACTGTCAAACACCCAATCCTCGACCCATGCGCGCAGGCCTTCGGGATCACGGGTCAGGCGGCGCAGGTTTTTGCGAAACGGGTAATCCTCGGCATAGGACGCAACGCCTTCTTCTTGTGTCCAAACAAATTGAGCCTGTGGATGGGCCCCGAACGGGGCCTCGACCACCGCATTCACCAGATGTCCGGGGATGCCGTTGCGTGGGCCGATGGCGCGGAATTCTTCCGGGCTAACCACCCGATCAGCGGTCACGATCATCTTGCGCGCGGCAAAAGCTGCCCAGCTTTCCTCGGCGTCCGGACCATGGATCACCGCATTCCCCAGCGTATCGGCAATGGGGGCATGCATAAAACTGACATCCGGTACCAGCGCGGGAATGACGGCCTGATCCTTACCAGTGAACGGATCGCGCAGCAGTGCGCGGCCCTTGTCGCCCCAAAGACCGGAATCCCGCAGGCTGTTGACCGGCACAAACGGCCAGCCCATTGCTCCGGCCATCAGGCGCAATGTCATGGTCAGGTTGGTCCAGTCAGGATCGCTGGCTCCGTCCGCCGCATAAACATCCTGCAACACCTTTGACGGCGATGGTGCCGGATAGGTATTGCCGGCAAAGGCCGACTCCAGCCGACCCACCACCCCCGCAGACACCAGAATGGAAGCGTATTCCAGCAAACCAGTTGCCACCAGCGTCATGCATTTCTGATCCCGAAACTGGCGCGCTACCTCATACACCAGCGCATGGCTGCGGTTGTGGGTGAAGCCAAAGCACAGCACATCGCCCGGCTTCACAACCGAGGCGACGGCTTTTGAAAGGGTTTGTTGCTTGCTCATTTCACTCATCCCACACTGATCAATCTACCATCGTCAGGCCGCCGCTGACGCTCAGCACCTGCCCCGTGACAAAGCTCGCGCGGTCAGAGGCAAAGAACAGCACCCCGTCAGCAACCTCGGAGGGTTGACCCAGACGTTTCATAGGAATTGCATTGGTCAGAGCGACCTGCATTTTCTCGGATTGGGTGGCAAACAGCGGTGTATCCGTCGGGCCAGGGCAGATGCAATTCACCCGCACCCCATTGCGCGTCATTTCGCGGGCCAGTGATTTTGTAAAGGCAATGACGCCCCCCTTGGCGCCAGCATAAACCGTTTCCCCAAAAGAGCCGACGCGCCCTGCATCTGACGCAACATTAACAATCCGCCCGCCGTCCTTGGCGTCGATCAGCATCGGCAGAACCGCGCGGGTCAGCTGTACCGGCCCCATGAAATTCAACGCCATGATCTTTTCCCAATACTCTGGGGTATTTTTCATGAAGGGTTCGATAATGTCCCAGCCGGCGGCATTTACCAGTACATCCAGCCCGCCGATTTCGCCCTCAATTCGGGCAGCCAGCGCATTGGCCTCGTCGCGGCTGGTCACATCCATCTGCATGAAAACCGCACCGGGCAATTGGGCCGCTGCGGCCTCGCCGCCCTCGGCGTTGATGTCGCTCAAAATGACCTTGGCCCCTGCGGCAGCAAACCCCTTGGCGCAAGCATTGCCGATGCCCGAAGCGGCGCCGGTCACAAGAACCGTTTTTCCGTTGAAATCCATAATACTGTTCCTTTGTAGCAAGGTGTTATTTACGTTTGAAAAAGCTGAAAACCCGGTCGCGGGTTTCCTGTGTCGGCATCAATTCGCGCGTCACTTCCTTTTCGAGCGCAAACCCGTCTTGCGCGGGGTCAGACCAAGCGGCCATGCAGCGTTTGGAGGCGCGCAGCGATTGCCCCGACAAACCGCCAATACGCCCCGTAACCTTGTCGGCCAGTTCCTTCAGATCCTCGGTTTGCGCAACCCACTGGGCTATTCCCAGACGCTCGGCTTCGGTTCCGTTTACAATGTCACTGGACAAAATGATGCGCGCCGCAACCCCCGGCCCGGCAAGCCTTGTCAGTCGCTGGGTACCACCGGCACCGGGGATCAGGCCAACGCCAGCTTCGGGCAGGCCAATTTTGGAGCGGGTCGACACGATGCGCAGATCGCAGGATAATGCCAGTTCCAAACCTCCGCCAAGGGCGGGGCCGTCGATCACCGCAACTGTCACCATGGCAAGAGCCTCAATCCGGTCAAACAGGGTGTGCAGCGAACCGGTGTAGGCGGACATAATGCCAACTGTATCCTGCTCATCAAAATATCCGGCGATCATTGACAGGTCTGCTCCAGCACAAAAGCATTTCTGGTCAGATTGGATAACCAGCACTGAAAGCTCCGCCTCTTCGGCCTGATCCAGCGCGTCGCCAATTGCCAAGACCAAAGCAGGATCAAGGGCGTTCACCGGCGCTCTGCTCATGGTAATGGTGCCAATATTTCCGTTCACTTCAAAGTTAATCATATCGCTGTCTTTCCTGTCTCTTTTGACTGTTCCACCAGTTTTTGGCGGATGATGAATTTTTGAACCTTACCGGTCGGATTGGTCGGTAAATCGCTCCAGATGTGCAAATGTTCGGGCAGCTTGAATTTAGAGATACCCTTATCGCTCAGAAACGCGGCCAGTTCGTCCAATACCGGAGCCGCAACACCCGGGTGCAAAACAATCACTGCCGCGCCGGTTTCCCCAAGCCGGGGATGGGGCACCCCGACCATCGCCGCCCGCAACACCGAGGGATGTTCCAGCAGGCAGTCCTCAACTTCTCGGGCCGAGATATTTTGCCCACCACGAATGATGATTTCTTTTATTCTGCCGGTAATGCGAAGCGAACCATCTGGCAGCATCCGTGCCATATCACCGGAATGGACCCAGCCATCCGCATCAAGCGCCTTGCAGGTCAGTTCCGGATCCCCGAGATAGCCCAGAAATGTGTTCGGTCCGCGTGAATACTCTTCGCCTGCCATGCCGATAGGGCAGTCTTTCTCGGCTGCATCCACAATGCGCACCTCGATGCCGGGAAATGGGCGGCCATCGCTCAGCCAAGCATTTTGCACCGGATCATCGGGCTGAACCATGGTATGGGGCGGGCTTTCGGTTGAGCCATAGATCGAAAGCACCCGCACACCCAAATCTGTGGCGCGACGTACCAGAACTTCGGGGATCGGTGCACCGCCGCAAAGGAAATAGCGCAACGCTGGCAGGCTCTTGCCGGTTGCCGCCAGAGACGCCGCAATTTCCGCCAAAAATGGCGTGGCCCCCATTGTCCAAGTACAACCGTCGGCCTCCATTTGCGCCGCTGCCTCTTGGCCGCTGAACACATCCAGCAACGACAGCGTGCCGCCAGTAATCAGGGTCAGCACAACCCCGTGCATGAAACCGGTTGTATGCGAAATCGGTGAAGCCATAAACGTCACATCCCGTGGCCCGGCCCCGAGCGCATTCGCCATAGCGCGTTCACCAAATAAAATTGTGTTGTGGGAATGGACCGCGCCCTTGGACTTGGCCTCGGTTCCAGAAGTTAGCAAAACCGCCGCCGGTTCGTCAGCCAATACCGGCACATCCTCAGCAATCGCATCCGCTTTCAGGGCATCGTCCCAAGAGGTCACATTGTCGAGCGTCGCCGCCCCGTGCATGATGATCGTACAATCGGATAGGAGCTGCAGGTCGATGCCTGCCAGTTCGGTGCGAAAATCAGTACTCCGAAAGCCATCCGGCAGGATCAGCGCACGCGAACGGCATTTTTCGATCGCATAGGCCAGATCGGCCCGCCCGTAATTGACCGGCACCGGATTGACCACACAGCCGACGCGCAGAATAGCAAGGAAAGCAACAACTGTATCCGCCCAGTTGGGCATGCACACGGTGACAATATCGCCCTTCAAAAGGCCCTGTGCCTGAAGAAAACCGGCCAGACGGGCCGATTTCCGCATCAAAGCGCCATAGGTGTATCCGCCGCCCCGATTGTCCCGAACCGCCAGATGTTCAGGTGCCGCCTCGACGGAACGGGCAATCAGCGATGGTATCGTATCATCACCCCAATACCCCACCGAGCGGTAGCCCTTGGCCCTTTCCGGATTGAGAGCGGGAAAATCCATCAGATATTCCCCGATCTTGGACGGCCAGAAATTTGCCCATGGATCGACCCGATCAGACCGCCATCAGCAAGGATATTCTGGCCGGTGATATAGCCCGCATCAGGCGAAATCAAAAACCGCACCAACCCGGAAAAATCCCGCGCGGGGTCACCAATGCGATGCATCGGCACCAGGGCTTCTCGCGCTGCCTTTTTTTCGGGGTCCGCATATATCGGTGCGGTCATTGACGACAGGAACAGCCCCGGCGAGGCGCAATTGGCGCGCACTCCACTTTCCGCCCATTCCAGCGCCAGTGTGCGCACCATCATGATCAGCGCCGCCTTGGTCGCGCTATAGGCACCGGTGCCGGGATACGGCTCAACACCCGACATCGAGGCAACCGCCACAAAGCTGGAGCCAGCCCCCGCTGCTTTCAGGTGCGGAAAGGCCGCGGCCGCCAGCCGCCAAGGTGCGCGGGTGTTTACCTCGAATACGCGATCCCATTCCGTCACCGGCATATCACTCAGGTTGCCCGAAATAGCAATTCCCGCATTGGAAATCACGGCATCCAGCCCACCCATTCGGGAAACAGCTTCGGCAACCAGCCTTGGGGCGGTATCCTGCGCACCCAAATCACCGGTCAGGCCAAAGGCATCCACATTTTTGCAAAGGGCGAGAGTTTCCTCCAACTCCGCCGAGGGGCGTGAGGCACAAAGCGCAAGCGAATGGCCCTCGATCGCGAGGGTTTCAGCGATAACGCGGCCAATACCACGGCTGGCACCAGTCAACAGAATTCGCATGTCCTCTCCTCCCCTTTTGTCGTTAAAGTTTACGCGCTACCAGCTCACGCATGATTTCGTTCGAGCCACCATAGATGCGATGCACCCGCGCATCGGCCCAGGCACGGGCAATCGGGTATTCCCAGATATATCCATAGCCCCCATGCAGTTGCAGACATTGGTCCAAGACCCGCCCCATCAACTCGGTGCACCAGTATTTCGCCATCGCCGCGACAGTCACGTCCAGATGATCTTCATTGACCTCTTCAAGGCATCGATCAATGAACACTTGCGCGATTTCGATCTCGGTCTTGACCTCGGCAAGGCGGAAACGGGTGTTCTGAAACTCAGACACTGGCGTGCCAAAGGCTTTGCGGCTTTGGGTATAATCGCGCGTCCATTCCAGCGCCGCCGCTGATGTGGCAACGGCCCCCAATGCGATCTGCAGCCTCTCCCACGCCAGCTCCTTTGACAATAAAGGAAAGCCCCTGCCTTCTTCACCCAGAATGTTCGAGGACGGCAGGAGAACATTGTCAAAGAACAGCTCGCAAGTGTCCTGCGCCTTCATACCGATCTTTTCGAAGTTCTTGCCCCGGCTAACCCCCTCACGATCCGCTTCTACCACCAGCAGGGTGATGTCTTTCGCCCCGCCTGCACCATCCGATTTAACCGCCACCACCAGCAGATCGGCACATTGGCCGTTGGTGATAAAGGTCTTTTGGCCGCTCAAAACCAGATCATCCCCCTCGCGGCGAATACTGGTGCGGATTGAGCGCAGGTCAGATCCGGCACCCGGCTCGGTCAACACAATCGCACCAATCAGATCGCCCGAAACCATGCCGGGCAGCCATTTCTGGCGCTGCGCGTCAGTACCGTAATTCAGAATATAGGGCGCGACGATATCGGAATGGGTGGAAAACCCCGGTCCCGACAGGCCCAACCGCGATTGCTCCTCGATCAGAATTGCCGACGCGATCCGGTCAGACCCAGCAGCGCCATATTCCTCGGGCATTGCAACGCACAACAGCCCTGCCTCTCCAGCTTTCTTCCAGACAGAACGAGGCGCAACCCCATCTTTTTCCCAATCGCGATGGAACGGCACCACCTCTTTTTCAAAGAAACGACGCGCGGTTTCCCGGAACATTCGGTGATGCTCCTGAAAAATTTGTCGAGCAAGAATTGTCATACGTCCCTCCGGATTGGCGCTTATTGATTCGCCGAAACTCACTGAATGAATTATCATTCAGTTTGATACGTCAATCAATACATATTTTTTATTACTGTAATTTCATTACGTTAGGAGTCTTTAGAAGAATATCAAGGACAAGGGTTCAATATTTCTGCCGTTCTGATTCTGCTTACTCTTGTCGAAAAAAAACACCATCCAAAATGTCAGAGATCACCTCGCCCAGCCCCAAAACTCGCTCAGGTCCCTCGACACGGAAACGAAACGGTGGCGCGGCCGACGTTGGCAGCGCGGTGATGGTTACTCCGGCCTCTAGGTCGCTCTGGGTAGTTGGATCAGGAGGCTTCCTGCGCTCGAATTCCATTTAGTCCGATTCTGGATAAGGGGTTGTTGAAGGGTGCTTCAAGTGCGAATCCTCTCACCAAAACGAACGATCCCACTCATGTCGATGTCTAACACCGCGCTTTTTTTGCTGCCTTGGTGATGACCTGCAGCCCGAAACTTCCCTCACTTTGATGTAGAGTTTGCTCAACCTTTGAAGGAGCAAACAAATGCGACAGAG
>JAHRVG010000131.1 GCA_019090795.1 Paracoccaceae bacterium
AGGGGGCGGGGTCGAACTACCGTTTGGCGGCGCTGGAAAATCTGGCCACGGTCGGGAAAAAGGGTTTGAGGCATTGTACGGCTTTTCGCAACTGAAAACTGTCGCGGCCTTTCATGGATAGGATAAGATTATGAGATTACAAGATAAAACTGCAATTGTGACGGGTGGTGCCTCTGGTTTTGGGGCGGGTATCGTGCGCAAATTTTTGGCCGAGGGCGCGCGGGTGATGATTGCCGACATCAACGGGGATGGGGCAGTGGCACTTGCAGCAGAACTTGGCGAAAGTGCAATTGCCCAGACGGTTGATGTAGGCGATGGCGCATCGGTTCAGGCGATGGCGGATGCAGCGTTGGCAGCGTTCGGGCAGGTTGATATTCTGGTGAACAACGCAGGAATCTCCCACATGCCTTCGTTATTGGAGGACGTCAGCGAGGCCGATTTTGATCGAGTTTTAAAGGTGAACGTAAAATCGGTTTACCTGACTGCTCGTGCGTTGGTGCCGCACATGAAATCACGCGGGACGGGGATGATTTTGAACGTGGCAAGCACTGCGGGCGTTAGCCCGCGCCCAAATTTGAACTGGTACAATGCCTCTAAGGGGTGGATGATCACCGCAACGCGCACTATGGCGGTGGAACTGGCCCCTGAAGGTGTGCGGGTCAATGCGCTCAATCCGGTTGCCGGGGAAACTCCGTTGCTGAAAACCTTCATGGGAGAGGACACGCCGGAGATGCGGGCCAAGTTCCTGGCTACCATTCCGATTGGCCGCTTTTCTACCCCCGAAGACATGGGTAACGCGGCCTGTTTTCTGTGTTCGGATGAGGCCAGCATGATCACGGGTGTCTGTATGGAAGTGGATGGCGGGCGTTGTATTTAGGCGCGGGTCTGCTATCCCCGCATTATGGATGAACTGAGGATTGACTTTACCAGCGGTGCGGTTGCCCATCGTCGCCAGTTTGGCGGCGGGCGTGGGCAGGCTTTGCCGCGCGCGGTGGGGATGAAATCAGGCAAAACGCCGGATATCGTGGATGCCACGGCGGGGCTGGGGCGGGATGCTTTTCTACTGGCCTCATTGGGGGCAAAGGTGACGCTGATTGAACGCTCACCCAGAATGCACGCACTGCTGGCCGATGCGCTGACGCGGGCCATCGACAGTGAAGTGGGCGAGATCGTGGGGCGAATGACCCTGCTGTTTGGGGATGCAAAGGAGTTATTGCCTACGCTTTCGCCCGACGTCATCCTGATTGATCCAATGCATCCTGAACGCAAGAAATCAGCCTTGGTGAAAAAGGAAATGCGCCTAATCCGACAGATTGTTGGCGTGGATTCAGATGCCGCCGAGTTGATGAACGTGGCCCTGCGAGCGGCGCGCAAGCGCGTGGTCCTAAAGTGGCCGCAAAAGGCGGACCCGCTGGCAGGGGTGCCTGCGGCGTCACACCAGATCACTGGAAAATCCACGCGCTATGATGTGTTTATGGTGGGGTAAGGTGGCACAGCACCCAGCTGACGCCGGGCGCTGCCATTTGTTACATTATACCAAAGACGGCAACCATAGCACGATCCACGGAAAGGCCACCAAGGTTGCGATTGTCACCGCATCGGCGATGAAAAACGGGGTTACGCCGACGAACACGTCCTGTACCGACAGGTCGTCGCGCACGCCAGCAACCACAAAGCAGTTTAGGCCGATGGGCGGGGTGATCAGACAGAATTCAGCCATTTTCACCACCAGAATGCCGAACCAAATAGCGCACATCGGGCCAGACATGCCAAAGGTGCTGTCAGCGGCCGAGACCATTGCCCCGCCATTCAAGGCCATCACTGCCGGGTAAACCACCGGCAGTGTTAGCAGCAGCATTCCGATTGCGTCCATGAACATGCCCAACACCGCATAGGCCAGAAGGATCATCACCAGTGTAAGCATCGGTGATTGTTCGAGTGAAACAATCCAATCAGAAAACGCCCCCGGCAGATCGGCAAAGCCCAAAAACCGCACATAGATTAGCACGCCCCAGATGATGGTGAAAATCATCGCAGACAATTTCGCCGTTTCCAGCAATGCGTCTTTCAACTGATTCCAGCCCATGCCTTTCATCAAAGCCATGATAAGGACAACAAAGGCCCCCAGCGCCCCGCCTTCAGTTGGCGTGCCCCATGCATCGCCACCAAACGGGTTGTAGATGAAAAAGATGATGATAAAGACCACAAAAAATATCGGAAACGCAGGTGGCAAAGACTTGAAGCGTTCGGCCCATGTGTAGCCTTTGATCGGTGGCCCATAGCTTGGCCAAATCAGCGCCATGCCGATGATCAAACTGGCATATATCAATGCGGAAAAAGCCCCAGGTACGAAGCCTGCCAACAGTAATTTACCCACGTCCTGCTCAACGATGATTGCATAGATCACCAAGATCGCGCTTGGAGGAATCAAGCTGGCCAATGTGCCAGCCGCCGCTACAACGCCTGCGGCAAGACGTTTGTCATATCCGGCCTCGAGCATTTCAGGGATTGAAATGCGTGCGAATACAGCTGCTGTTGCAACGGATGCACCGGAAACCGCAGCAAAACCGGCTGTCGCGAATACCGTCGCCACCGCCATGCCCCCCGGCACCCAGCCAACCCAGCGTTTTGCCGCCTCAAACAGCGCCTTGGTCAGTCCGGCGTAATAGGCAAGATAGCCGATCAAAATGAACGTAGGGATCAGCGACAAGGCCTGTGCCGCCACTTTGGAATGGGGTACTTGCCCCGCAGTTTTTACCGCAATGGTTAGCGCTTTGCCAAATTTTGAGGGGTCATAGCCGAATTTGGCCCAGAAAATCCATACCAATCCGATAAGGCCGGCAGCAGCGGCCGCAAAGGCCACCCGCATTCCCAGCAGAACCAAAACCAGCATACCGCCAGAAACAATCAATCCAATGTCAATTGGCTCCATTAGGACGTCCCCCCTTCGTTGGCATTGGAAACATGAGCTGCTTCGTCCAATGCCTGTTCTTTGGCGGAAAGCACCAGTGGCACAGCCACAGGTTCCGACAACCCAAGAACCAGTGCCCGCCCATAACCCCAAATCTGCAGCAACATGCGCAGGCACAGAATGGAAAATGCAGTCGGTATCAATAGCTTGGCTGGCCAGAGCGGTAGCGCAAGGTCCATTGTGCTGTCATTGCTCCACAATGGCCGGTCAAACCCGAAACTTCGGTCAAAATGCGAAAAGGTGCCCCAAACCAGCAGCAACATTAACACCAGTGTCACCAGCGCGGTAATCAATTCGGCCCCCCAAAGAAGACGCCCGTTCAGACGTCCTACAATCATGTCCATGCGGATATGCCCGCCGGGGCGCTGAGTGTAGGAAATGCCTAGAAAAGCAATGATTGGCATGGAAATCTCGATCAGATCGACATAGCCTCTGAGGGGTGAATTGGCGATATTACGCCCGCCTACTGAAACCACGGCCAGACCGACCAACCCCAATACCGCTAGCCCGCTGATCAGTGCAAAGAACGTCTCAAGCTTGAAAAGCTTCTGATCCAGCATGCTCAGTGTAGAGTCGTCTTCTAGTATGGATGCACCACCAGCCATTTTCGCCCCCTTGAAAATTTACACAAGAAATAACCGCCGCGTACAATAGCACGCGGCGGTTGTCATTATATGGCTTATTTGGCGATCATATTTGTGACCAGATCAAGAAGCTCTTGGCCAGGAAGCCCTTTGGCAGTGTTATCCTTGACCCAGGCAGCGGCCACCGGACCGGCAACACTTTCACGAAACGCCGCCAGTTCTGCATCGCTATAGACAATTTTATTGATGCCTTTTTCCGCAATTGCTGCGTTCAGGCCAGACATCACATTCTGGTTGTAGCTTTCGATATAATAATCCAGAGATTCTTTTACGGACCCAAGCAATGCGTCGCGCTCACCGTCGGACAAGGAATCAAGTGCGTCGGTATTCACCACAACTGGACAGTTCAACGTGCCGGGGTTCAAATTTGTTGTGTACCAATTGGAAATTTCGGTGATGCCATAGGGAACCATCGCGTGCGCTGGAAAGGCTACGGATTTGATCACGCCACTGTCCATCCCCTGACGCACCTCGGTCGCGCTCATCGAAGTCGGTACTGCACCCAATGAACCCATGGCTTTGCCGATACCACCGGTTGCCCGCACTGTAATTCCGGCGAATCCTGTCAGAGCTTCCGGGGCAGAGCCTACACCCATCACATTGTATTGCGGCATAGGTGTTGGCATTAGAATTGTTGCATTCCAACGGGCCAGATCGGCGATAACAGCGGGATGCTTATAAAGCGCCTCGGCGATCTCGCGCTCTTGTTGAAGTGAAGACACCCCAAGGAAAGGCAGCTCCATTACGGTGATTGAGGGGTTTTTGTCGCGGTGATAACCGGCACAAAACTGGGCCATTTCAAAGGCGCCGATGGAAATACCGTCAAGGTTTTCCTTGTTCTTGGACAGGCCCCCGTAGGAAATATTCATCGTGAAATCGCCATTGGTTTTGGCGCTGACCAGCTCTGCTATTTTCTCAACATGCTCGGTAAAAGCGCGGCGTTTTCCCCAGACAGATACGTTCCATTCAGTAGCAACAGCCTCGCCAGCAAAGGCGACGGCGATGGCGGCAATGGCAGTACGCCCTAATAGATTATTCATGATCTTCTCCCTTTTGCAGGTTTGTTCCTGCGTGTGGGGAGAATCCTATCCGAGTGTTTGCGCGAATCCAAGGGGTGCTTGGTGAATCGAGCACTGTATTTTGATCGTCGGCGTTGATTTAAATCATTTTTCACAACTTCGTTACAAAGCTGCGACAATTGCATCAAAACAGGCACAGGAGATCAGGCCTTTTTTTGATGGCCGTGCAAGGGCTACAGATCTTCGGAGGTAAAAGCGTGGGGCAGCAGCTCCCCGGCTTTGAAGGTTTGGCGCTGGCCATTTTGGGTGGTACAAATGACGATCATTTTACGGTTGAACTCGATCAGCGACTGACGGCAGATGCCGCAGGGTGACACCACCACATCGGCGGTTGTTGTTACACAAATCGCTTTGAAATCTCGGTGCCCTTGCGAAACGGCGGCGCCAATGGCTGTGCGCTCGGCGCAGATTGTGCCGCCAAAGCTGGCATTTTCCACATTGCATCCGGCTATGATATCGCCGTTTTCCAACAGCAACGCCGCCCCGACCGTAAATTTTGAATAGGGGGCATAGGCGTTGTGCATTGCCTTGGTGGCCGCTGCAAACAGGCGGTCAATCGTTTCAGTGCTCAGTTCATTTGTCATAGGGTTGGCCAATCGCGGCTGGTGGGCTTGGTTTGCCGATAAATCCTGCCAGCAGCAGCACAGTGATGATGTAGGGCGCGGCCAGCATCAGCTGGCTGGGGATTTCGCCGATGAGCGGAAACTCAAACCCTTGCAGGCGTGGGGTTGCTGCATCCAGAAAGCCGAATAACAAGCAGGCAAGCAGTGCGCGTACCGGGCGCCAGTTGCCAAAAATCACGGCTGCCAAAGCGATGTAGCCTTTGCCCGCTGACATCTCGCGTACGAAATTAGCGCCGTGGGATATTGACAGATAAGCGCCCGCAATGCCGCAAAGAACCCCGCCAACGATTAACGCCCGATAGCGCAGCCATGAAACCGAAATTCCGGCGCTGTCTACCGCTTCGGGTACCTCGCCCACCGCGCGCAGGCGCAGGCCGAAACGGGTGCGGTAGAGTACAAGTGACGCCAAAGGAACCGCCAGCAGGGCGGCATAGGTCAGGATGGAATGGCCGGAAATCAGTTCCCGATAGATAGTGCCAAACAGGGGGATGGCATCAAAAGTATCGGTGAACCACAATTCCAGTTTGCGAAACCGCTGGTCCCCGAAAAGGGAGGGTGTTTGACCGCCCTGATGGAACAGGGCAATGCCGATAACCACCGTTAGGCCAGAGGCAAGAATGTTGATCGCAAGGCCACTGACCACCTGGTCGCCCTTGTGGGTGATACAGGCGAAACCGTGCAGCATGGACATGAAAACTGATGCACCAATCGCCGCCAACAGGCCGATCCAAGGCGAGCCGGTGACGCTGGTAACAGCGGCGGCAGAAAAGGCACCCATAAGCAATTTGCCCTCTAGCGAGATGTCGACAACGCCGGAACGCTCGGAGAATATTCCGGCCATGGCGCAGAGGATCAGCGGCGTCGCCACCCGCAAGGTGGCATCAAAGGTTAGCAAAAGTTGATAAAGAAAATCAATCATCATTGCCCCCTTTGCCGGGCAGTACCCGCGCCAGGAACCGCGCCAGCGGCGGGTTGAACATATAGGCCAGCGCGCCAGAGAACAGGATGATCATGCCTTGAATTAACAGCACCATTTCGCGGGTGATGGTTTTGAACTCGAAATCCAGCTCTGATCCGCCTTGGATCAGCGCCCCAAACAACAGTGCCGCAAGAAAAATACCGATGGGGTGGTTACGTCCCATCAGGGCCACGGCGATGCCGGTGAAGCCGTAACCGGCGGTAAAGTTCAGAACCGCGCGGTGATTGACGCCGAGGATTTCATTGGTGGCCAAAAGCCCGGCAAAAGCTCCGGAAATGGCCAGTGTGATGATGATCACGCGCGGCACGTTGATGCCTGCGTATTTCGCGGCTTCCTGACTTTTACCCACTGCGCGGATTTCATAGCCCAGACGGGTTTTCCACACCAGAATATAGTAAACCAGCATTGCCAACAGGGCGATAATGAAGGCGAGGTTGAGGGGCGAGGCGGCGATTTCAATACCGACAAGTGCTAGCATATCTTTCATAGTTGGCAGGAAAGCACTGGCCGCGATCAAGGATGATTGCGGTGATTGCTGGCCTGGCTGGATCATTGGTCCTGCCAGCAGCCAAACCATCAGCGCGGTGGCGAGAAAGTTGAACATGATGGTGGTGATCACGATATGGCTGTCACGTTTGGCCTGCAAATAACCCGGTATAAACGCCCAAGCCGCGCCAAAAAGCGCCGCTGTGGCAACGCTTATCGGGATCGCGACAATAGCGGGTACATAGGGGGCCACAACCAACCCAGCGGCAGCAGCACCAAGGCCTGCAACATAAGCTTGGCCTTCGCCGCCAATATTGAACATCATTGCATGAAAGGCGATGCCCACAGCAAGGCCGGTAAAGATAAAGTTGGTGGTATAATACAGCGTATAGCCAAGGCTGTCGGGAAATAGATAGAACGCGCCCTTGAACATCACCGCCAGCGCGTCAAACGGGTTTTCACCGATAAACCACACAATGACGCCACACACAAACAGCGCTGCCGCCAGATTGATCAGCGGCAGTAGAACCAGATCGGCCCAGCGGGGGAGGGGAGGTGTCGCGCTCATGCTGCTTCTCCTGAAGTCAGGCCTGCCATCATCAGCCCAAGTGTATTTGTATCAGCGTCTTTTGCATCGACAATGCCGACTTTCTGACCATCGTTCATCACCATGATCCGGTCGGCAAGCCCCATGACCTCTTCCAACTCGACCGATACCAAGACGATAGCGCAGCCCGCATCGCGTAGGGCGATAAGTTGTTTGTGGATAAACTCAATCGCGCCGACGTCAACGCCGCGCGTGGGTTGGCCAACAATGAGGACGCGAGGTTTTTCATACATCTCGCGGGCGATCACGATTTTCTGCTGATTGCCGCCGGAAAAGCTGTGGGCGTGTAGAAATGGGTTCGCCGGGCGCACGTCGTAATGGTCCATCTGTTCCTGACAATGCTGCGTGATAGAGGCGCTGTCGAACAGAAAGTCGGCCCCCGCCACATCGGCATCCTGAAAACCGAGGATCATATTTTCTCGGGCCTCAAAATCCAGAATAAGCCCGTGCACATGGCGGTCCTCGGGAATGTGGCCCACGCCCATGTTGCGCATTTCCTTGGGGCCTTTGGGCGTGCCCTTGGAAACAGTTGCGCCCAAAACCTCAAAGCTGCCTGCCGAGGGTACCCGCATTCCTGCCAGAATTTCCATCAAAGGGGTTTGACCGTTGCCAGACACACCGGCAATACCGAAAATCTCGCCGCCGCGCACCTCAAAGCTGACATCATCCAGTTCTTTGTGACCGCGTTCGTGATAAATCTCCAGATTGTTCACTTTCAGTAAAACCTCACCCGGTTTCGCAGCGCCCTTGTCGACAGACAAAAGCACTTTGCGCCCCACCATCAGTTCCGCCAGTTCTTGCGGGTTCGTGTCTGCTGTATGACGATGCCCGACCATCTGGCCCGCCCGCATGATAGAGACGTTATCGGTGATCTCCATGATCTCGGCGAGCTTGTGGGTGATCAGTAGAATGGTCACGCCATCCTCGCGCAGCACATTCAGAATTTCAAACAACTGCTTGGTTTCTTGTGGTGTCAGAACCCCGGTGGGTTCATCCAGAATAAGGATATCCGCGCCACCTTTGAGCGCTTTGATGATCTCGACCCGCTGGCGCATGCCCACGTTCAGATCGGAAATTAGCGCGTAGGGATCAACCGTCATACCGTAATTATCTGCAAGGTGTTGCAATGTCTTTAACGTGGCTTTCTTGCCGTCTTTGAGCAGGGAGCCACCCTCCGAACCCAGCATCACGTTTTCTAGTACAGAAAACATATTTACCAGCATGAAATGCTGATGCACCATGCCGATCCCTTGGGAAATTGCATCCGCGCTACTGCGGATCGACACCTCGGCTTCATTCACATACATCTGCCCCGCATCGGCGCGGTGCAGCCCGTAGAGAATGTTCATCAAGGTGGATTTTCCGGCCCCGTTCTCCCCGATAATACCGTGGATGGTGCCCTTTTCAATTTTCAAATTTATATCTCGGTTGGCGCGAACCAAGCCGAAGGATTTGCTGACATCCTTCAATTCCAGCGCGATACGAGCGGCGTTTTGGCCGCTCGTAGGGTTTTGTGTGGCAGCACTCATAAGCGCTTACATTTTGCAGGAGTTGTCGGAACGATAATCGTGAACAACGATCTCACCGGCGATGATTTTCGCAGTAGCCGCATCAATGGCCGCTTTCATCTCGGGGGTGATCAGGTCTTTGTTGTGCTCGTCCAGTGCCCAGCCAACGCCGTTTTCGGCCAGACCAAGGTTGCGAACGCCGGTTTCAAAATTACCGGACATTGCGTCTTTCATGGTTTCATAGGCGGCAACGTCAACACGTTTCAGCATGGAAGTCAGAACCGAACCGGGTGCCATGTAATTCTGGTTGGCGTCAACGCCGATGGCCAGTTTGCCCGCGTCAACCGCGGCCTGAATCACACCAACGCCAGTCCCGCCTGCAGCTTGGTAAATCACGTCCGCGCCACGGTCGATCTGGCCTTGGGTCAGCTCTGCCCCTTTGGCCGGGTCATTCCATGCGGCAGGGGTGGTGCCGGTCATGTTTGCCAGAACCTTGATGTCAGGGTTTGCGGCCATCGCGCCTTGGGAATAGCCACAAGAGAACGCCTGAATCAGCGGAATGTCCATGCCGCCAACAAAACCAACGGTGCCGGTTTTGGACGCCATCGCCGCCGCCATGCCGACCAGATAGGAACCTTCATGTTCTTTAAACGCATATTGGCGAAGGTTCGCGTGATCCAGCCAGTTCACGTCGATGATTGAGAACATTTTGTCAGGGTTTGCACCGGCTACCTTGTCCATCGCGTCGGCTTGGCCAAAACCAATGCCCAGAACGACTGTCGCGCCCCGTTGCAGCATCCGGTTCATTGCCTGTTCACGCTGGGCCTCGTTGGTGACTTCGAATTCCATCACTTCAACGCCGGTCTCATCCACGAATTTCTGAATGCCCACAGAAACAGACTGGTTGAAAGACTTGTCAAACTTGCCGCCCAGATCGTAAATTACGGCTGGTTTGAAATCTGCGGCCATGGTGAGGGTTGCGACAGCGCTAAATGCGCCTGCGAGCAACGTGGTGAGTGTTTTATTCATCGTTTTCTCCTTGTTGATTTGATTGCGCCGCAGCGGCGCAGGTATGCTCAGATTATTGTTACCTGACTAAGATTTAATTTTGGCGGGCTTCCTTTAGAACCCGGATTCTATTGTTGATAGAAACAATTCTTTTACAGCAGCGCCGTCAACCCCCATGCAGACCTGTACAGGCCTTCTTCCTGATTTGGCGGTGAGGGTGGTTTGTCCGGCGCGCTCGCCCTCTACGATAACCTCAAGCGGGTGGTTTTCAATGCTAAATAACTGGGGGTCAGTGATGGCGATAACCGCTGTGGGGTCATGCATATGACATTCCGGTTTGCCGTAATGGCCTTCATAAAAGTCCAGATAAAACTCAGTTGCTTCAGCCAAGAAACCACCGAGAACCGGTGCCGCCTTGGTGGTGCGGGCAAAATCCGCCCGATCACAGGCCACTTGATGGGTTACATCCAGACCGACCATCACCAGATCCCAATCGGCGGCGAACACCTGATCAGCAGCGTGGGGGTCGTTCCAGATGTTTGCTTCGGCAAAATCCGTGACATTGCCCCGTTTGATGCCCCCCCCCATGATCACTACCGATTTGACCTTGGTTACAATTGAAGGGTCCAGTTGCAGGGCCAGTGCAATATTGGTCAACGGGCCGATCGGGCACAGAATAATCTCGCCGGGGTTTTCATGGATCATCCGGCAAATAAATGCGGCTGCGGAGTCCGCCACTACTTGGCCCTTGGATGTGCATGCTGGCATTCGGCCAAATCCCTCGGCACCATGAACATGGGCTGAAACGCCGTTTGGTTTCTGTATCAGGGGCTTTTGTGCGCCCTTGGCCACGGGAATTTCCTGATCGGCCAGTTCAGCCAAAACCAGCGCGTTGCGGGTGGCAATTTCCAGCGTAACGTTGCCAAAGACCGATGTCATGCCGACCAGTTCAATTCGCGGATGCAGGCAAGCGTAAAAAATGGCCATGGCATCGTCGATGCCGGGGTCCGTGTCGATGATGATCTTTTGCGCTGTCATGTGCTGATGGTTCCCCCGCCGCCCGCATGGAATCGCGGTAAGAAAAAATCATATGCCGCGCTTATAAAGATAGCAATTGTTTTGACCGATCAGTCAACTTTTAGGGGCAGGCAGCCATTGCGATAAGCACCGCAAAGGAGTAGAGGCAGGCATTCCAAACCGCTACAGCAATGGTGATCCCGATGACCCCGCCCAAGAAGCTCTTTGTCAAAACCTATGGATGTCAGATGAACGTCTATGACAGCGAACGTATGATGGATGCACTGGGCACCTCGGGGTATGTGGAAACGGATACGCCGGATGACGCGGATATGATCTTGCTGAACACCTGCCACATCCGAGAAAAGGCAGCTGAGAAAATTTATTCCGAATTAGGGCGGTACAAGCCGTTCAAGCTGAAAAAACCGGATCTGAAAATTGGCGTGGCGGGCTGTGTAGCGCAGGCCGAGGGTGAAGAAATTATCCGTCGCCAGCCAATGGTCGATCTGGTGGTGGGACCGCAAGCCTATCACCGCTTGCCGGAAATGGCCGAGGCAGTGGGCGCGGGCGTCAAACAAGTGGATACCGATTTTCCCGAGGAGGATAAATTCGACCACCTGCCGATCCGCCCCAAGGCCAAACGTGCGCCCACAGCGTTTTTGACGGTACAAGAGGGCTGCGACAAGTTTTGCGCCTTTTGCGTGGTGCCCTACACTCGCGGGGCCGAAGTTTCGCGCCCTGTTGACAAAATTATCCGCGAGGCAAACGAATTGGTCGAGCGCGGCGTGGTTGAGATTAACTTGCTGGGTCAAAACGTGAATGCATGGCACGGGGAAAAGGACGGTGCCGAATGGGGGCTGGCACAACTGATTCGCGAATTAGCCAAAATTGACGCGCTGAAACGTATTCGTTTCACAACTTCGCACCCAAATGACATGGATGACGATCTGATCGCCGCCCATGGCGACGTGGAAAAGCTGATGCCCTATTTGCATTTGCCGGTGCAATCTGGGTCTGACAAAATTCTAAAGACGATGAACCGTAAGCATACAGCGGCGCAATACCTGAAACTGGTCGAACGCATACGCGACGTGCGCCCTGATATTGCCCTGTCTGGCGACTTTATTGTTGGTTTCCCCGGCGAGAGCGAGAGTGATTTTGCCGATACCATGGCCCTTTGTGAAAAGGTGCGCTATGCGCAAGCCTATTCTTTCAAGTATTCACCGCGCCCAGGCACACCTGCTGCGGACCGCAGTCATGTAGACGAGCGCGAAAAGTCCAACCGGCTGGCACAGTTGCAAGAATTGCTTAGCCAGCATCAAATGGACTTTCAGCAGTCGATGATTGGTAAAACCCTGCCAGTGTTACTGGAAAAACCGGGCCGGATGGCTGGGCAGATGATCGGCAAGTCTGCCTATCTGCATGCGGTTCACATGATGGCCGCGCCGGAATTGGCGGGAACAGTTGTTCAGGCGAGAATCCTTTGGTCGGACAAAAATTCACTGGCTGCTGAAATCGCCTGAATTTACCTAGAAACAACAATGGTTACCGGGATTGTTTCGATTTTGGAACCAATCTTGTTGATAGCTTTGGGAACTGTTTCCAATCAACACCTAGTATGTGTAAAATAGTCCTTCACAATTTGTAGAAATTTGTTACCTTGAAAGCGACGCAATTTGAGAGTGCATTCATAGAGATGCAACTGCGGCAAGGGTGTGTGAATAAGTGGAAGGGATATTCAAGTGATTTATCGATCCTTAAAAATAATGGCGGCGGCAATGGGATGCCTGTTGTTTGCCTCGGCGGCGATGGCCGACGAAAAATATATACCGGGCATCTGGGTTGATCCCGATGGCTGCGAGCACTGGACAATGGACGATGGTGCCGAGGGCTATATGACCCCGCATGTGACACGGGATGGCATTCCGGTATGTCGGCGCGGCAATCCTTGTGCGGTAATGAACACGGACCAACTGTTCCGTGTGGACCGACACTATATCACGCCAACTGGGCGTGCGCGTTTGGAGGATTTCTTCCGCAACGCGAATGCAACCGCATTTATCATTGATGGTCACACTGACAGCGATGCAAGTGATGCCTATAACATGGGCTTGTCACAACGGCGCGCAAATGCGGTGGCCGGTGTTGCCCAAAGCGTCGGCGAAAAGGCACAAATTCGCTGGTATGGCGAACGGGTTCCGGTTGCCTCAAACAGAACACGCGCGGGCAAAGCTAAGAACCGCCGCGTTGAAATCACCTGTGTGCGATAGGAAGGGTAGTATGATGAACATGAAAATGAGCCTTTCTTTGGTGGCTGCAGCATTCGCGCTGACGGCTTGCGTCGATGCAGGGCCAAACAAATCCGTTGACCGTGGCTATAACAGCCACCCTGTAAGCGAGTTGCAAGCGGGTATTTGGGTTGATCCGAACGGCTGTGATCACTGGATCATTGATGACGGAGTCGAGGGCTATCTGTCCGCGCGTTTGGACAAATATGGCAAACCTGTTTGTTCCGGTATTGGCGAACCCAACACGGCAGTTGGTGACTTTAAGAACCCGGTTCCTGATCCGATTTAACGGAGCTGAAAAAAGAACACAAAAGGCGGCAGTTGCAAAACATGCCGCCTTTTCTTTGGGATTATCGCAATGTCCGTTTAATCTGAACCACCAGGTTTCTGGATATGTGTTTGACGCCTGATGCTCTAGACCCTGCTTTGCAAGGCCGCCAGAAATTGTGCTACTTCCTGTTCACTATTGTAATGGCACATTGAAACGCGAATGCAGCTATCTAACCCAAGCGGGCGCAGGATTGTGCCGGAATAATGATCCGCCTTGCGCACATGTACGCGGATGCCCTGTTCGCGCAGACTTGTGACCACTTGCGCAGAATCCTGCCCTTTTACCGCGATCGAAACCAGCCCCTCGCGGTTCGGGTTGTTGATGCCGCCCAGCACCTCTATTCCCTCCATCTCGGCCAACCCTTTCAGATTGCCAATACCGAGAAGCATGGCTTGGGTCAGCCGTTTTTCCTGTGCGTGGATGGCAATGCGTGCGGCCTCGATCTGTTTGCGGCGATCACTGGAATCGGTGAATTGTGCACCCAGCCATTCGAAATAGCGCACGACCTCTGAAAACGTCGCATAAGCGCCGGTGTCTCGGGTGCCCAACTCCCAGTTTTCTGATGGTCCGTCGATCAGCCCGTCATGGGGCAGGGCCGCTAAACGATCCGACAACCATGCCAGACCGTACCCGTGGCGTGAAAAAACTTTGTAGGGAGAGATCACATAGCCGTCGATGTCATAGCTGTCGATATCCAGCCCGCCATGTGCTGCGTGCTGAATGCCGTCCACTATGATGAAACATTGGGGCGAAACTGCGCGAATTTCAGCGGCGATGGCGGCAACGTCCATGGACATGCCAGTAACGGGAGAGGTGTGCAGGATGCTGGCAACGCGGGTATCTGGGGTGACATGCGCCGCATAATCGGCAGCTGTAACCGTGCCGGTTTCATTGTTGTGGGCGATGCTTATGTAAGGCTTTCCCGCAACTCCCGCCCAGCGGATACAGGCGCTGCGCGTGGCGGGGTGTTCTATGGTGCTGCCGATTACATTCCCGCCTTTGGGCGCGCCCAAGCAGGCAGCGGTGATGAGACGAAAAATCAGTTCGGTGCCGCTCTCGCCTACAATTACTTGTCCGGCAGTTGCGTTGAAAAACAGGCGGGTATCGTCTTTGGCCTGCGCAATGATTCGTATGAGTTCCTGACTAGCCGGATTGTCGCGCCCCTGATTGTCGGGTATTGCTGCCATTTTGGCACTACACGCCACCACAGAATTCAGGGTGAGGGCACCGCCCGCATTCTCAAAGAAAACACGGGGGCCAGTGATGGGGCAGGCATCCGTGTGGGCAAAGCGGTTGCGGATTTCGGACAGCAGCGCGGGGGAGAATGCAGGCATGGTTTATCTTTCAGTGGTTTAGCCGAGACGTTATCGCATCCAAAAAAATGTGAAAGTAAAAACGGCCTCGTGCCGGAGGGCGCCCTAAAATGTGATCGAAAATACTGCGGAAGGCTGCGCCTGTTCCAGCGAAATTCGCCCGTCGTGGGCTTCGATCAGGTTTTGCACAATACTTAGCCCCATGCCAGTACCGCCGACCTCGCGACGGGTGGTGAAAAACGGGTCAAATATCTGCCGGCGGTTACCCTCGCTAACGCCAGAGCCGTCGTCGGCAATCCACAAAGTTACACCGCTGCCAGTACTTGAAACTGCCAGCTTAACCGTTTTTGCGCCATGCCCTACGGCGTTGTCGATCAGATGGTGCAGAACAATTGTCAGCCCCTCGGCATTGATTGGCAGTATTGTCCTCTCGCCCGAGGCCGTGATTGCAATATTAGGGAATTCCCCAGACAGGCGCGGTAGTAGTTGTGCCAGTTGCACCCGTCCGCGGTGTGAAGGTTCGCGGGATTTGGCTATGCGGCGCAAATCTGTCAACTGGCGCTCCATTCGTTTGGTGCCCTCCAGGACCGTTTGTGCCAGTTGCGCATCTTCGGCGCTGATTTGGGGGGTGGAGGCCAACAGTTCTGCCGCCCCCTTGATCGCAGTTAATGGTGATTTCAGCTCGTGGGTGACGTGGTCGGTGTAGGTGCGGATCGTGGCTTCGCGGTTGATAAGCGTATTGGCCATGTCCAATACGCTTTGCCCCAGATCACCCAGCTCCCGGGTGCCATAATGTTCCAGCGGTGACAGGGCCGAAGCATCCCCATTCCGCAGTGATAATGCTTTGTTTTCAAGGTCAACCATTGGCCGCAGCATGACACGCCACAGCACATAGCCCAAAATGCAGGTAATCAGCAGAACTACGCAGGAAACCAGAACCACCGATTGGCGAAACCCCATTGCGTCGCGCAGCAAGCCAATGGCAATAAACCCCAGCAGGGGCGCGGCCAGCACCGCCCCGAGCACACCGCCCAGCACATGCAGCAGCGTTGGGCGCCATTTTGCGGTTACGCGGGGCAACAGGTGCCCAAGCGAATACCGACCCCGTGCAGGGTCTCGATTGCATTTTCGCAGCCCATATCCGCCAGTTTACGCCGCAAGTTGCGCAGGTGGCTGTCAACGGTCCGTTCCGAGACATGGATGTTGTTGCCATACATTGCATCGGCCAGTTGAGCACGGCTGACAACCTGTTCCGGGTGGCGCAGCAAATGAACCAAAAGCGCCATTTCGGTGCTGGTCAAGGGCACCTGTTGACCGGCCACACGGCAATCATGGGTGTCGGAGTTAACTGTAAGGGTTCCACGCTGAAAGCTGGTTGCCAGCGGTGCCGGGGCGTGGCGTTGGGTGCGTTTCAGGATCGTTTTGACCCGCGCCACCAATTCGCGCGGACTGAAAGGTTTAGTGACGTAATCATCGGCACCGAGTTCCAACCCAAGGATGCGATCAACCTCGTCGTCGCGCGCGGTCAGGAATAATACCGGCAAGTCGGAACCCGCGCGCAAGCGGCGGCAAACCTCCAGCCCGTCCATTTCAGGCAGACCGATATCCAACACCATCAAATCCGGTGCATCACGCTGTGCCATTTTCAACGCCAAAGCCCCCTGCGCAGCTGACAGGGTTTTATACCCCGCACGGCGTAGGGCAATGCCCAGAACCTCTCGGATCTGGGGGTCGTCATCTGCGATCAGAATGGTTGATTGTTTGCTCATGGTTTCCAGCGTCTGCTACAAGTGCCAGCTTGCCCTGAAACCGGTGAAACAAAAACCCCAAATTCCAGTTTACCGGGAATCCTGCTGTTTGTGCATGGGATTGCATCCCGTGGCCTTTTGATCTTTCCAGAAAACCTTAACCTTGGTCCCGTTGTCGACCTTGTGCATTTCTGCCGTGGTATCGGTCAGCCACCAGCCATCCTTGAGAATGGATTTGGGCACTCCGCGCACGATATAAGCTGCCATTTTCCTGCTCCTTTATTGGTCACCTGCTGCGACATCTTCTCTTTTAGGGGGGGCATGTGCAGCAGTTGTGGATAAGTTCAGCATTTTTTGTGCAGATGTCGACTTGTGGGGAAATGTTGGCTCCATTATGTCCGTTGCGAGCGGGTGTTTGACAGTGCTCGCCCCCCCTGTCTGCTTGCCATTACCTGCGGGGGCTAAGGAAAAGCGGGGGCTTGATGGATTATCTGTTTGACGTTGCGCAGATTGTTTTCGCCGACATCATTCTGTCGGGCGATAATGCGCTGGTAATCGGGATGGCAGCGGCCAGCCTGTCGCCCTTGTTGCGCCGCCGTGCCATCATGCTGGGCATGGCCTTAGCCGCCGGTTTGCGGATTTTCTTTGCTGCTATTGCAACTTACCTATTGGCCATCCCCGGTATCCTGTTTTTTGGCGGCGCGCTGTTGCTGATTGTTTGCTGGCGGTTTTACAAGGAGTTGAAGGGCGAGGACTTGCCGGTATGCAATTCGGACGGCGAGGATTCAAAACCCAGCAACACTCTGTGGAGTGCGCTGATCACTATTACAATTGCCGATGTGTCGATGTCGATTGATAATGTGGTGGCCGTTGCAGCTATTGCCCGCGAAGATACCGGCCTTTTGGTTATGGGCCTTGTGCTTGCTATTGCTTTTATGGCGTTTTTCGCCACCATAATCATGCGGGTAATGACCAAATTTCCCCTATTGGCTTGGGCTGGGCTGGTGTTTCTGGTCTACCTCAGCGCCGCTATGTTGTTTGATGGCTGGCCAGAGGTCGCAATGCAGATCGGCCTGTAACGATGAAAGTCACTGAAAGGCACGCGAAATGCAAAAACTTAACCCGATAGCGCGCCAGCCAAAGCGGCGAAATTATGATGTGATTATCGTGGGGGGCGCAATGATCGGGGCTTCCGTAGCGTGGTTTCTCTCGGCCAACGCGGATTTTAACGGGTCGATTTTGGTGGTTGAGCAAGACCCGAGTTACCGGAACTCTGGCACAGCCCACACCAACAGCTGTGTGCGGCAACAGTTTTTCAACGAAATAAATGTGAAGATCAGCCAGTATGCGGTCGAATTTATCCGCGATTTTGCGGGCCGGATTGGCGATCCTGAGGCCCCCGAAATTCCGCTGCACAGTTTTGGTTATATGTATCTGGCGGCGAATGATCATTTTGCGCAGGTTTTACAAGATAGCCAACGCCTGCAGGCCGCTTGTGGCGCTGGCACCCGAATTCTGCGCCCCGATGCTTTGGCGCAGGCATTCCCGTTTTATCATCTCGATGACATTGTTCTGGGCAGCCATAATCCTGTGGATGAAGGCTACTTTGACGGCAACACCATGTTTGATTGGTGGCGTCGCAAAGCGCGGCAGAACGGGATCGAATATGTTACAAATCAAGTTGTTAGCATGTCTCGTGCCCGTGGAAAGGTGACAGCAGTGACCCTTGCCAGCGGTGAGGTTCTGGGTGTTGGCCATGTGGTGAACGCGTCGGGAACCCGCGCGGCAGTGACGGCATCCATGGCAGGTATTGCCGTGCCAATTGAGCCGCGCAAGCGCTATACTTACGTGTTTGAGGCCGAAAAACCGTTGCCCTGTGATCTGCCACTGACGGTAGACCCGAGCGGTGTGCATGTGCGCACGGACGGGATGTATTACATGGCTGGTTCGCCGCCGATGGGGGATGATCTGGCGGTTGAATATGATGATTTTGCGCAAGACCATTCCCTGTGGGAGGAAAAAGTCTGGCCCGCCATCGCCAACCGGATCCCGCAGTTTGAAGCGATCCGTGTGATCAATTCATGGGCGGGAAATTATGCTTACAATACGCTCGATCAAAATGCTGTTGTCGGGCCGCACCCTGAGGTGAGTAACTTTATCTTTGTCAACGGCTTTTCAGGCCATGGTTTTCAGCAAGCCCCCGCCATGGGGCGCGGGGTGATGGAGTTGCTGACCTATGGCGAATTCCGCGGGCTTGACCTGACCCCCTTTGCGTTTCAGAGGATCATTGACGGAGAACCTTTCTTGGAGAAAGCTGTTATTTAGAGGACTGAAAGGCCCTAATATTCCTGCAACGGGGCCACTTCTATTTCACCTTCGCGCATGTTGCGAATAGCCTTTGCTGTGGCGTGGCTAGCTGCGGCGGTGGTGCAGTAGACGATTTTTCCGTAAAGCGCGGCGGCACGAATTTCACGACTGTCTTCAATGGCTTGCGTGCCTTCAGTCGTGTTGAAAACCAGATTGACTGCGCCGTCTTTCATCTTGTCTACGATGTTGGGGCGCCCCTCATATACCTTGTTCACATGCTGCGCCTCGACCCCGTGGTCCGCCAGAAAGGTCGCGGTACCACTGGTTGCGAGAATATCAAAACCCTCTTGCGTCAATATCTGCGCGGCCTCGGCCATGTCTTTGGTTTTATCCGCCTCTTTGACAGACATAAAGACAGTGCCACTGCTGGGCAGAATATTTCCGGCCCCCAACTGTGCTTTAAGGAAGGCGCGCGCGAAACCTTTGTCGAGTCCCATCACTTCTCCGGTGGAGCGCATCTCCGGCCCGAGCAGGGTATCGACACCGGGGAAGCGGGCGAAGGGCAGGACGGCCTCTTTTACCGCGAAATGTTTGGTATTGGGGGATTTTAAATCAAAGTCGGACAGGCTGGCACCCGCCATGATTCTGGCCGCAATCGCCGCAATCGGCGAATTCACTGCCTTGGCTACAAACGGCACGGTGCGTGAGGCGCGCGGGTTCACTTCGAGTACAAAAATTTCACCGTCTTTGATGGCGAATTGCACGTTCATCAGGCCCACAACGTTCAGCGCCAGCGCCATAGCTTCGGTCTGGCGTTTCAGTTCTTCAATGGTGTCTTTGCTGAGCGAATAGGGCGGTAGGGAACAGGCGCTGTCGCCGGAATGCACGCCGGCTTCTTCAATATGCTGCATGATGCCTGCGACATGAACGGATTTACCGTCACACAAGGCGTCCACGTCGATTTCAACTGCGCCAACCAGATAGCTGTCGAGCAGGACCGGGCTATCGCCGGAAACCACTACAGCCTCGTTGATATAGCGGGTCAGTTGCGCGTCATCGCGCACGATTTCCATGGCGCGGCCACCAAGAACGTAAGACGGGCGGATCACCAGCGGATAGCCGACGTCTTTGGCAATTACAAAGGCCTGTTCGCCGGAACTGGCGATGCCGTTATAGGGCTGTTTCAGGTCCAGATCGTGCAGCAACTGCTGGAAGCGCTCGCGGTCTTCGGCTAGGTCAATCGCGTCCGGTGTGGTGCCCAAGATAGGGATGCCCTCGGCCTCCAGATCATTGGCCAGCTTCAGCGGCGTCTGGCCGCCGAATTGCACAATCACGCCATGCAATGTGCCATTTTCCTGCTCGACCCGCAGTATTTCCAGCACATTTTCAAGGGTTACAGGCTCAAAGTACAAACGGTCAGACGTGTCGTAATCTGTCGATACGGTTTCCGGGTTGCAATTGATCATGATGGTTTCATAACCCGCATCCGTCAGAGCGAAACAGGCATGGCAACAGCAATAATCGAATTCGATCCCCTGGCCGATCCGGTTTGGGCCACCGCCAAGGATGACAACCTTCTTGCGATCTGTCGGGCGAGCCTCACATTCGACCTCTCCCATCGCGTCGGCCTCATAGGTCGAATACATGTAGGGGGTTTGAGCCTCAAATTCGGCAGCGCAGGTGTCGATGCGTTTGAACACCGCAGTAACCCCGAGCTTGATACGGGCAAGGCGTACGTCGCGTTCGGATTTGCCCGTTAGCAGGGCAAGACGCGCATCAGAGAAACCATACATTTTCAACCTGCGGATGGCTTTTTCGCCGGTCGGGAGACCTGTTTCTTGCAGGTTCACCTCAATCTGGATGATTTCGCGGATGCGCTCAAGGAACCACGGATCATAGCTGGTGATCTCAAAGATTTCGTCATTGGAGAAGCCAAACCGCATGGCATGGGCGATTGTCAGCATCCGGTCTGGGGTTTGCAAGGCCAATACGCGGGTGAGGTTCTTGTCGATGGCCATTTGGGCATCGGCATCGGCACCTACAAGGATGAATTTCAAGCTGCCCGATGGGTCCGGTGCGCGTACGATTGCCTCAGCGGCGGGCATTCCGTCGATTGCCACCTCGTCAAAACCGGACAGGCCGGTTTCCATTGAGGCCAGTGCTTTTTGCACGCTTTCATGAAACGAGCGGCCAATAGACATCACCTCGCCCACGGATTTCATCGCCGTGGTCAGGGTGGCCTCTGCACCGGGGAATTTCTCAAAGGCAAAGCGCGGAATTTTGGTGACGACATAATCAATTGAGGGCTCAAATGACGCAGGCGTCACCTTGGTGATGTCGTTGTCCAACTCGTCCAGCGTATAGCCAACCGCCAGCTTGGCGGCGACCTTGGCGATCGGGAAACCGGTTGCCTTGGACGCCAGCGCCGAGGAGCGCGACACGCGCGGGTTCATTTCGATCACGACCATGCGCCCGTCGGCAGGGTTCACCGACCACTGTACGTTGGAACCGCCGGTCTCAACACCGATTTCGCGCAGCACGTTGATGCTGTGCGTCCGCATCATCTGGTATTCTTTATCCGTAAGCGTCAGGGCCGGGGCCACGGTGATGCTGTCGCCGGTGTGCACACCCATTGGGTCGATGTTTTCGATGGCGCAGACGATGATCGCATTGTCAGCCTTGTCGCGCACGACCTCCATCTCGAATTCTTTCCACCCCAGCAGGGATTCATCAATCAGAATCTGGTTGACGGGGGAGGCATCAAGACCGGTGGCGCAAATCGCCTCGTAATCTGCACGGTTATAGGCAATCCCGCCGCCGGTGCCGCCCATGGTAAAGGCGGGGCGGATGATGGCAGGCAGGCCCACATCGTTGATCGCCGCCATTGCCTGTTCCATGCTTTCAGCGATGGTGGCGCGGGGGTTTTCAATGCCGAGGCGATCCATAGCCTCGCGGAACAATTTGCGGTCTTCGGCCATTTCAATGGCTTTGCGATCGGCGCCAATTAGCTCGATGTCGTACTTTGCCAAGGTACCGTCAGCGTCCAGCGCCAGCGCGGTATTCAGGCCGGTTTGCCCGCCCATAGTTGGCAGCAGAACCAATTTGTGACTGGGGTGCGCATCTACTTCGCGTTTGATGATTTTGGCAACAATTTCGGGGGTGATCGGCTCGATATAGGTGGCGTCGGCCAGTTCGGGGTCGGTCATGATGGTCGCTGGGTTGGAGTTCACCAGCACCACACGGTAGCCTTCTTCGCGCAGCGCTTTGCAGGCCTGAGCACCGGAATAATCAAACTCGCAAGCTTGCCCGATAATAATGGGGCCAGCCCCGATGATCATCACGCTGTCGATGTCTGTTCTTTTTGGCATGGCGTCAGCCCCGTTAGGTTGTTCCGCTCTCAATCAGGGCACATTTAAGCACCCGAAAGGATTCGGCAAGTTTAGCAAATTGTCGTGGTTATAGTCGGATGAACGGGTGGTTCAAGGGGCGAATGTGTCAGGTTTTAAACCGGCAAGGGCGCATCCTGTTTGATCTGGTCCATCACGATGCGTGTTTGCACCCGCGCCACCGCTTTGTGGGGCAGGAAAACGCTATGTACTAGGGTGTTGAGTGCGGCTAAATCTGAACACCAGACCCGCAGCAGGTAATCGGCCTCCCCTGTCATTGTCCAGACGCTGACCACTTCGGGCTGATATTTTACCAATGTATGGAAACTGTCGACCAAATCGGGGAAATGCCCAACCATTGAGACCTGGACAAAGGCCTGAACAGTAAGCCCCAGCAAGGCAGGGTTCAATTGTGCAGTATAGCTGGTAATATAGCCCTCAGACTCCAGCTTTTGACGGCGACGGCCTGCTTGAGATGGTGACAGGTTCAAGGCATCGCCCAGATCCTGTGCAGTGGCTTGGGCATTGCGTTGAAGAGCGTTTAGCAGGCGTAAATCGGTGGAATCGAGCATTGTGATAACCTAAGGCGCGGAATATTTGCCCAAATTGTAAAAAATATGCGGGATAATGTCAAATTTGGACCTAAACGCCGACAATTACGCGCACATTTCGCATGAGGCACGTTGTAATCAGGGCCAACAGATTCACACAGGAGACATCCCATGGGCCCTTTCCCCCACGACGCGCCGAAATCCGGCATCACCGATAACAATCCGGCTGGCACAAACGGGATGGAATTCGTCGAATTTGCCCATGAGAACCCACAAGAGCTGCGCGACCTGTTCGCCAAGATGGGTTTTGTGCAAACAGCCCAGCACAAGGCCCGCAATATCGAACTGTGGCAGCAGGGCGATGTTACATATGTACTGAACGCGGAACCCGGCTCCTTTGGGATGCGGTTTGTGGCAGAGCATGGCCCCTGCGCTCCGTCGATGGCGTGGCGGGTGGTTGACGCCAAAGCGGCCTTTCAACGGGCGTTGTCAAAAGGGGCCGAGGCTTATCTGGGGGGTGACAAGGTGCTGGACGTACCTGCTATCATGGGGATTGGCGGCAGCTTGCTGTATTTTGTCGATCAGTTTGGCGATGATGTTTCCCCCTATGAAAACGAATACGACTGGATTGATGGCGGCAAGGTGAATGAGGGGGTTGGATTTTATTACCTCGATCATCTGACTCATAACGTAAAACGCGGCAATATGGACAAGTGGTACCGGTTCTACGCAGATATTTTCAATTTCAAGGAAATCCGGTTCTTTGATATTGTGGGCAAACATACCGGCCTGACCAGCCGTGCGCTGACATCTCCATGCGAGCGTATCCGCATTCCGATCAATGAAAGCTCGGATGACAGGAGCCAGATTGAGGAATATCTGAAAGAGTATAACGGCGAGGGTATCCAGCATATTGCTGTGGGGTGTGATGCGATTTACGATTGTACGGACGAGCTGGCAGCGCGGGGGCTGGAATTCATGCCGCCACCGCCAGACATGTATTATGCCATGAGCAGCAAGCGCGTGCCCGGCCACGAGGAACCGCTGGAGCGGATGAAGGCTAACGGTATTTTGATTGATGGCGAGGGTGTGGTTGACGGCGCGGAAACCAAGATCCTGTTGCAGGTGTTTTCCAAGACTGTAATCGGTCCGATATTTTTCGAGTTCATAGAGCGCAAGGGCGATAACGGATTTGGCGAAGGCAACTTTCGTGCCTTGTTTGAGAGTATTGAGGCCGACCAAATCAACCGTGGTGTGCTTGAAGCTTGAAGCTGGGTTGGCAAGATTTTCCAGGTGCGCCGCCATTAGGTAAGGTGATTTGCGCTGTTTCGGATATTCCCCGCGGTTCTGTCTTGGCTGTTCTGTTGGGGGAATATCCGGTTTTGGTCCTGTCGGTTGGCGCCCAGATCAACGTTTTTGTGAATGCCTGCCCCCATCATTTTCTACCTTTAGATCAGCGTAGTAAATGCATTCTAAGCACCGACGGTCGGCGGTTGATGTGCTCTAACCATTTGGCTGAATTCAACTCAAGTGATGGCCAAGGAGTGACAGGTTTTGGCATCGGAACTTGTCTGGCTGCGGTGCCGTCGCATCAGAAAGACGGGCTTCTGATTGTCGGTGATGCGGGAGTGTAATCATTGGTTAACTTTTCGTTAACTACTATTTGACCTGCTCAGCTGGATGTGATTCACTGGGGTTGCAGCGCGATTGCAAGGTTTGGGAACACGAACCGCCAATTTGTCGCTAGCAGCAGTGATTGTTATCCAGTATTGCGTGCGCCTATTAATCCACCCGTAAGGTGAATGTGCTAGGCGTTGGTCAGAGCGGTAATTACAGGACAGAATATGGACGGCACCCGGCACATTGCCACACATTTCCATCAGCAAACCACCTCTCCTTTGGTGGGGATGCAGATTATTACCGCCACGGGCGAGGTTTTTAACCACGTCGACCGCAATGAACCGATGTGGGTCGGGGAGGGGGATCGCAGCGTGCGGGTACAGGTGCAATTCGCAGCACCGTTTCACCGGCCGCCCCATATCTCGATTGGCCTGTCCGGAATTGACGCATCGCGCGCCCAAAACTTGCGTTTTAACATCATGGCCGAGGAAATTACACGGGATGGGTTTGTGATTAGCTTTGTAACTTGGGACGACACCAAAATCGCGCGGGCCTCAGCCACATGGTCTGCGATTGGGGCCGCCGTTCCAGTATCCGCATTGCGTCGGGGTGGTTAGATCGAAACGCTGGTTATTTCGGGCGTAAAGCAACCCATTCCAATCAAAACACTGCGCAGTACCGCTACTCTTTCGGGATCAATGCGGGGGCTGCACACATAGGGCAACCCCATGCGTTGCGCGGTCCAACCTATGATATGAACCCCCTGAGCGGCAGGTTCATATTTGCAGGCCAACGCCCAAGAGCGGCAATCTATTGCTGCAAAATCTGCGGTTGCGTCGGCAACCATACGGACAGAATTTTGATGCCCGCCGCTCGTCATCGCTGTCTGGTAAAAGGCCCCGTTTTCACCTGTTTTGGCGCTGAAATCCTCCTGCACAGCCAACATGCCTGACAGCGAAGTTTCGTCATTGAAGGCAAAACGGGCGGTGCGCATGTCATCAAGTGGTAGCGCAGCCTTATCGGCGGGCGGAACGGGTAGGTTTTCACCCGAGCCGGTGGCGATAATTGCCGAGCGATAAAATGGTCCGCTACCGCCGGTAAAGGCACTGTAATCCGGTTGCGCAAGGATGGTCAGCGGCGGCGTTATCCTGCGTGAGATCGGCCCCCAGCAGGTTTGCGACATCAGAAGATCGGGGGCCGCAAGCAGGTTATCCGGCCCCTCACCAAGGCTGGGACGAATAAATCCCACGGTATCGTCAAATCCTGTGCCGCGCAGCCTGTTTTCGATGCGGTGCCAAAAGGAGCGCGTTTCATCGGCACATTCCGGCCAGTCGTACATAGGCAATGCGGCAATGAAACTTGCCATTATTCCACCTCTTCCCGCCGCCATTCAGGATGACAAACCGGTTCCTTGGCAACAAAGGCGTAAGCACGGATCAGTTGCCAGTAATTGCGAAAGAAGTATCCGCCGTTCAACTCTCGCCAATAGGCGGGGTCAGCCTTGTACAATGCCGGGATTGCATACCAAGGTGCTTGCGGATTTCGGTGATGTACGATGTGTAGGTTGTTGAACAAAAACAAAAAGGAAAAGGGGGAGCTCTCGACAATAATGGTGCGCGCCTCAGGTGTTTCGGCCCATTGGTGCTCGGCAAAAGTGCGCAGGGAAATCAGGCTGGCAGAGGCCCAGGCGACGCAGATTAGGTACAGCCACAGGGGGATTGCAAACCACAGGATTACACATGCCAACACCGGAACCAACGCTGACAGGTGCAAAACCCAAGCCAGCAATATTTTGCGATCCCCGTTCAGGATTGCACGTGTGTCGCTGGTCAGCAAACCCACCGTTCCCAGGATCGGCCCCAGCACCAAGCGCCCAACCAGTGTGTTGTTGACCGCTAGCACAACGCGCATCCACGTAGGCATTTCATTATAGCGCCAAAGCGCGCGATAGTGGCTTTCAGGATCGTCAAACGGGTCGGTTAACCGTGCATCCGTGTGATGCCGCAAATGAACACTGCAAAACCGCCGGTAGGGCCAGATTAACGAAGGACAAATGGAAACTAGCGCCTCGTTTAGCCAGGCTATCCGCGTAGGGTGGCCATGCACGGCTTCATGCACCAGAGAGGAGTGCTGCGCGCTGGCTAGGGCCATCAATACCAGCGCCAAGGCAGGGTACTGCGGCCAGATGAATGCGCCAGAGACCATCCAAACCCCATAGGTCACAATGATCAGGCCAAGGGTTGGCCATTCGATTTTCTGTGTTTCATGCATGGCTGGCTTCTTCATTTTTTCACAGCCTCTTTACCGGAAAGGGGAGCTCCAAAAAATGCGAGACTGGTAACAAAATAGGAAATATGTTATCCAAACTCTACAAAAGTTAAAGAAAGTCACCAAATGGATAAGCGTATTGTTTCCGACCAGTTCCGGGTGCGATTGCAAGATCTGCATCAGCGCAGCGGGCTTCGCCAAGCAGGTTTTGCAGCACAAATTGGCATCGACAGGTCGGCACTTTCGCAGCTGTTAACCGGCGCAAATGCGCGGCTGCCAAGGGCAGAGACACTGATATCCATTGCACAGACCTGTCAGGTATCACTCGATTGGTTGCTTGGTCTGTCCCTAGACGAGGGCATTTCCAGTGCGCCGCGCGAGGCGCTAGAGGTTGCCCAAGGCCAGGACCGTTCCTTGTTGGCCCAGTGGCATGCTGAGGCAAGCGGGGCGAAAATCCGGTATGTACCGGCGGGTTTGCCGGATCAGCTTTGTACGGACGCAGTGATGCAGGTCAATACGGCAAACCGCAATCCCGTTGCAGGAATGGAGCCCCCCAAGGAGTTTTTGCTAAATTCCAATCGCGCCCCGGAATCTGATATCGAATGCTGTATGCCGGTACAAACGCTTACCGGATTCGCAGCCGGTCAAGGGATATGGTCGGGGCTAAGCCAACAACAGCGGCAGGCGCAATTGCGCCATATGGCGGCACAATTGCAGGGTTTCTATCCCGGTTTCCGTTTGTTCCTGTTTGATGGTCAGCAACGGTTTTCCATGCCCTACACCATCTTTGGCTATACCCGTGTGGCCATTTATGCCGGTGAAATCTATCTGCTGGTCAGCGCCAAGCAGACGATCCAGACCTTGGTGGCCCATTTCGACGCTCATATTCGCGGCGCGTCCCTTCAGGCGCATGAGGTCGCCAGTTTTGTGGATGACCTAAAGGTTACATAGTGCCATACATCCGGTCGCCCGCATCGCCCAGGCCCGGTTCGATATAGCCTTTATCATTCAGGCGTTCATCCAGTGCGGCGGTTACAATTGGTACATCAGGGTGGGCTTCTTTCATCCGAGCGACGCCTTCGGGCGCGGCCAGCAGACACAAGAAGCGAATGTCCTTGGCACCGGCCTTTTTCAACAGATCAACTGCCGCAACGGATGAATTCCCGGTTGCCAACATTGGATCAACGGCAATGACTACCCGCTCATCCATGTGCTCAGGTACTTTGAAATAGTATTGCACAGGCTGCAGGGTTTCCTCGTCACGGTATAGCCCAACAAAGCCAACCCTTGCCGCTGGGATCAGATCAAGCATCCCGTCGAGTAATCCGTTACCTGCCCGCAGAATCGACACCAGCGCCAGTTTACGCCCCGCCAAAACCGGCGATTGCATCTCCCGCAAGGGTGTTTCAATGCTGCGCTGCTCAATTGGCAATCCGCGTGTTACCTCATAGGCCAGCAAGTGGCTGATTTCACGGAGTAACTGGCGAAATTGCGACGTTGGCGTATTCTTGTCACGCATCAATGTCAGTTTGTGCTGGATCAGCGGATGGTCAACGACGGTAAGGTGAGTCATGAGGGATTCCCGAATATTTTGCCTGTCACACAGATAACCCGTGTTTGTATTTTACGCTACTGGCTTAACGCGGCGTCGTCGGGTTTTTCGCGCTTTTCACCAATCAAACGGTGCAAATGCGCAATGAAATAGCGCATTTGGGCATCGTCGACAGATCCTTGGGCTGCCGCCTTCCAGGCGTCATAGGTGGTCTCATAGCTGGGATAGATTCCCACGATATCAATAGCATCGGTATCAACAAACTTGGTGCTTGCCGCGCTTTCCAGCTCTCCGCCGAAAACCAGATGGAGCTTATCTGACATGTGTTTATCCTTTTGGTTGGCCCAAGCCAGTGACTATTTTTCCAAAGCAATCATCATGGCTTTGATTTCGGGCAGGCTCTGGCGTACTTCGTAGGTCAGGGTTCCACCGAGAATTATTTGTGACCCATCCCCGGAACCGCCGGTAATCAGTGCCTGAATGTGGCGTACATTAACCATCATTTCCTTGCCGTTCATCAGATTGAGTTCGATCATTTTGCCACCTCTTTTTGCTGCTGATTTTGCTGCCTGTTTGGTGTTTGTCAAGATGGTGCCGCGTTGGCATGAAAAAGGGGCAGCCAACAGCTGCCCCTGTAACCGTCAATTTTTTTAACCTGCCAGTGCCTTGTTCAGGTTTTCGTCGATTTTCTCGAGGAAGCCCATGGTTGACAGCCAGCCTTGATCCGGGCCAACCAACAGTGCCAGATCCTTGGTCATGTGGCCGTTTTCCACAGTGTCCACGATGGTTTTTTCCAGCGTATTGGCAAAGTTCATCAGCGCATCGTTGTTGTCCAGCTTGGCGCGGTGCTTCAGGCCACCAGTCCAAGCGTAAATCGACGCGATCGAGTTGGTTGACGTCTCTTTGCCCGCTTGATGCTGGCGATAGTGACGCGTCACAGTGCCGTGGGCGGCTTCTGCCTCGACGATTTTTCCGTCTGGTGTCATCAGTTGGCTGGTCATCAGGCCAAGTGAGCCGTAACCCTGCGCAACCGTATCGGATTGCACGTCGCCGTCGTAGTTTTTACAGGCCCAGACGAAACCACCGTTCCATTTCATCGCACAAGCAACCATGTCGTCGATCAGTCGGTGCTCATAGGTGATGCCAGCTGCTTTGAACTGCTCTTCGAACTCGGCTTCGAAAACCTCTTGGAACAGGTCTTTGAAACGGCCGTCATAGGCTTTCAGAATGGTGTTTTTGGTGGACAGGTAAACCGGCCAGCCGCGGTTTAGGCCGTAGTTCAGTGATGCACGGGCGAAATCGCGGATAGAATCATCAAGGTTGTACATGCCCATGGCGACGCCGGAGGAAGGCGCATCGAACAGTTCGTGCTCAATAGTTTCGCCGTCCTCACCCACAAATTTGATCGTCAGCTTGCCCTTGCCGGGAAAACGGAAATCGGTGGCTTTATATTGGTCACCAAAAGCGTGACGGCCAACAACGATTGGTTGGGTCCAGCCCGGAACCAGACGTGGCACGTTTTGGCAAATGATAGGCTCACGGAAGATAACGCCGCCCAGAATGTTACGGATGGTGCCGTTCGGCGAGCGGTACATGCGCTTAAGGCCGAATTCCTCGACCCGCTCTTCGTCGGGTGTGATGGTCGCACATTTTACGCCAACGCCGTATTTTTTGATCGCGTTTGCCGCATCAACAGTGATCTGATCATCGGTTTCATCACGTTTCTCGATGCCGAGGTCATAATATTTCAGATCAATATCAAGGTAGGGCAGGATGAGTTTGTCTTTGATGAACTGCCAGATGATGCGGGTCATTTCATCGCCATCCAGTTCAACCACTGGATTGTCTACTTTGATTTTTGTCATGGGATACCTCTGTGCAAGAATCGAAAACTTTGGGCCTTGTAGCCGAAAGGGGGGTGTTGGGGAAGTCAGTATACCAAAGTATACCGAACTTCAAGCATCTGTTTTGGGTTTGGCGATTTGGGTAAGGCAATGGAGCAGTGTCTGGCGCTGGCAATGACGCGGCGTTGCAAGCATAACACGGCGTTCAGGCGCGCGGGGACCAAGCGAAATACAGTGCAGGGTTTCTTGCAAAGGTGCCGCCAGCAGGCGTTGGGGTACGATGGAAACGCCAAACCCGCGCGCCACCAGATGCTCGATGGCATCAAAGGAATCCAGTTCGATTTCCGGCTCAACGATATGGCCGCTCTGGGTCAGATGGCTGGCAATTTGTTTGCCAAGCCAAGTGCTGCGGCTAAAGGCGATATAGGGGGTCTGGCGCAGGATGTCTGCCGGTTTGGCGGGGCTGGTGGCATGGGCGTTTTGTGCCATCACCAGAAACAGGGGTTCCGACCCTATTTCATGTAGCCGGATCATGGCAGGATCAGAAACTGGGGCAGACAGGAACGCAAAGTCGATGTTGTGATCCTCGACCATCTTGGCCAACTCACTTGACAGACCCGAGCGCACGGCCACCTTTAAATCGGGAAATTCGCAGCGCAGCCGTTCTAGAACCACAGGCAAAAGCGTTTGCAGGGTTGTCGGCACAAAACCCAGCGTCACCCGCCCCCCCAGATCATCCGCCCCGGCCAGTGCTTTCAAGTCATCCAGACGGTCCATGATCTCGCGCGCTTTTTCTGCGATTTCTTCACCCAGCGGTGTAAGCATGGCCGGGCGCCGCCCTTTGATAAACAGTGATGCACCAAGCTGCTGTTCTAGCTGTTTCATCTGGATGCTGACAGCGGAATGGCTCAGATGCACAGCCGCCGCCGCAGCGGTAAAGCTGCCGGTGTCTTTGATTGCCAGAAAACTGCGCAGGTGAGAAGTTTGCATGCTGGGTTGTTAGAATGTCAAACAATAATTGTAAAATCATTTCGTTATCTTTTGAGATTTACACACTGTACCTTGGCAAAAAGCATAGAATCACGGGAAAATAACGCATGGATAAAACAATAACCGGCCCCTATTGCGCCTTGTCAGGTGTTTGAGGCACCTGATTGTAGCCGCTGGCGGCGATGCCCAGATCGTGCGTTTTGCGAACCATGTTGGGCAGATTGAAATCCTGGAACACCGGATTCAGAAAATGTCTAAAGCCCCGCCGGTGACCGAGATAGAAGCCGCTAAAGTGCCTGCAATGCGATCAAGGAAGTCTGCGCCGACGCGCAGGATAAGGCGCGAATACAGAGGCGGATCTTAACGAGTTACTGGGTGAAACGCCCCTAAAACGGAAGCCAGACAATGTTCCAGCTCAACACAGAACAACGACAAATTCAGCAAACTGCGCGCAAACTTGCGCAAGGTGTGATCAGGGAACGTGCCGCTGAGGTGGACCGAAGCGAGGAATACCCTTGGGATAACGTCGAGCTGCTGACGCTAGCGGGTTTCATGGGCATGGCGATCCCGAAAGAACATGGCGGTCTTGGGCTCAGTTATCTCGATGTGGTGCTGGTGGTTGAGGAAATGGCCAAGGCCTGCGGGGTCACCGGGCGTATCGTAGTTGAGGGCAATATGGGGGCGATCGGCGCAATTTGTGCCTATGGCTCGCCCGAACAGATCGAACGGGTCGCGCCTTTGGTTCTGGCGGGGGATAAACCGGCGATTTGCATCACCGAACCGGGGTCTGGGTCGGCGACAACCGATATGGCCACGGTGGCCGTGAAAAAAGGGGGCAAATACATTCTGAACGGCACCAAACACTGGATCACCGGGGGGGGCGTGTCCAAGACGCATCTGATTTTTGCACAAGTCGAGGAGAATGGTGCGCGTCTGGGGATCGGGGGTTTCATTGCTGTGCGGGGCGAGGACGAGGGCCTTGTCGTCGGGCGTCGTGAGCCTGCGATGGGCTTGCGGGGGATCCCGGAAACCGAAATCCATTTCAACGACCTTGAAATCAATGCTGATATGGCTGTCATCCCGCCCGAAGGTCTGAAGCGCGGTTTTGCGGGGCTGATGAATGCCTATAATGGCCAACGTGTTGGCGCGGGAACCGTGGCGCTGGGGGTGGCTGCGGGGGCCTATGCGGCGGCTTGTGAGTATATCAAGGTGCGGGAACAATTTGGCCGCCCGATTGCAGAGTTTCAGGGCCTGCAGTGGATGGTTGCCGATATGAATGTTTCACTAGAGGCTGCACGCATGATGCTGTGGCGCGCGGCGGCATCTGCGCAGACAAGCGGTAGCGGTTTTCCCGATCCGTTGATGGCAGCACAGGCGAAACTGATTGCCTCGGAAACCGCCGTGAAGGTCACAAATGACGCGTTGCAAATGCACGGAGCGGTTGGCTATTCGCGCAATCTGCCGATTGAGCGCATGCTGCGTGATGCCCGGATGTTCACCATCGGTGGCGGTACGGCGCAGATGTTGCGCAATTTGATTGCAGGGCGGGTGCTGGAGATGAAAACCCCCCAGACACGCGGGGGGTATTTACCCAAATGAGCTATTCTGTAACCGCCGCTTCTGCTATCGCCATGGGCCTCGCCCAAGCGGGCTGTAAACACGCTTTTGGAATGCCCGGCGGCGAGGTTCTTGTGCTGCTGGATGCGCTTGAAAATGCTGGCGTTGCCTTTACGCTGTGCAAACATGAAAATGCCGCCGGTTTCATGGCCGAAGGCAGTTGGCACGCCACTGGTGCCCCCGGCATTTTGCTGACGACCATTGGGCCGGGTTTAGCCAATGGTTTGAATTCAATCGCTAATGCCTATCAGGAACAGGTGCCGCTGATTGTGTTGTCGGGCTGCATTGCGCCTGCACAGGCAGCAGAGTTCACCCACCAAGTGATCGACCAGTCTGCCCTTTTGGCCCCGATCACCAAGGCCCGTTTTCAGGTGGCCAAGGGTACCGCCGCGCTGGTTGTGGCCAAAGCGCTGGCGATTGCGCAGGCTGACCCGCCGGGACCGGTGCATATTGATTTGCCCGATACGCTGGCGCAGGATGACACGCTGTTGCTTGACACGTCCGCACCTATAACCGAGCGCGCGGTGCTGGGGCAGGGACCAACCCTGAGCCTTGCCTTGAAACGCCTGAAAACGGCCGAACGCCCGATTATTCTGGCAGGTATCGGCGCGGTCCTGCATGGGGCGGGTTCGGAAATTCTGGCGCTGAGCGAGACGCATGATATTCCGGTTTTGACCACCTACAAGGCCAAGGGAATTATTCCCGAGACCCACCCGAACTGTCTGGGCGGGCACGGGTTGTCGCCTTTGTCGAACAAGACAATCCTGCCGCTGTTGGCAGCCTCTGATTGCGTGCTGCTGCTGGGGTATGATCCGATCGAAATGCGCTCTGATTGGGTGCGTCCCTGGGCTGCTGAAAATGCGCTGGAGTTCTGCCATACCCAAGCTGAACATGGCATGCACGGTTCTGCCCTGCGGTTTGTTGGGGATGTCGCAGCCGTAACTAGGGCGCTGGTTGATGGTTTGGACCGGCCATTGGCCGATATCTGGCCAGAGCGGGAGCCGCACTCGGCGCGTGCCACTTTGCAAAAGGCCTTTGCCCCGCGCGCGAATTGGGGGCCGCATGCTGTTTTTGCCACGCTGGATACGGAACTGCCCGACAAGGCTGTCGTAACCGTGGACAGTGGTGCGCACCGTATCTTGTTCAGCCAGATGTGGCACGCCAATCGCCCCTCGCAAATCCTGCAATCAGCGGCATTTTGCACCATGGGCATCGCGGTTCCGCTGGCCATGGGGGTTCGCCGCGCCGCACCCGACACGCCGGTGGTGGCGGTTGTGGGGGACGCGGGCATGGATATGGTGGCCGGTGATCTGGCAACATTGCGTGATATGGCCCTGCCGTTGACCATCATCGTGCTGGTGGATGATGCCCTTACGCTGATCGGCGCCAAGCAGTCGGCAATGCAATTGCGCGAGACTGGCGTGCGTTTTGGCAGCACCGATTTTGTTGCGCTTGCGCAAGCCTATGGCGGGTACGGAGAATGGATAAGCGAATCACTTCAACTGAAACAGGCCTTGGGAAGGGCGGAAAATCGCACAAGCTTCACAATTTTGGCCTGTAAAATCGAAAAAAGTGACTACTATGGTGCGTTTTGAGCAAAACATACGTTATTTATTCACAAGTCCGTAACTTCTTGCAATGCTACTGCATGCATTTATTTCATTGCAGACTTCACATGGGAGAGAAAATATGAAGTTTACCAAAATCGTAGCCGCAACGACGGCGCTAATGGTTTCCGCGACAATGGGGATGGCTCAGCAGCAGTTCGTTTCCATTGGGACCGGTGGCGTGACCGGCGTTTACTACCCAACTGGCGGCGCGATCTGCCGTCTGGTCAACAAGAACCGCAAAGAGCACGGCATCCGTTGTTCGGTAGAATCAACCGGTGGGTCGATCTACAACATCAACACCCTGCGCGCGGGCGAGCTGGAATTCGGCGTTGCCCAGTCTGATTGGCAGTACCATGCTTATAACGGCACATCCAAGTTCAAGGACGCTGGCGCCTTCAAGGATCTGCGCGCGGTATTTTCCGTACACGCCGAACCAGTGACCATTCTGGCCCGCCGAGACTCTGGCATCAAGAATATCACCGACATTCCGGGCAAACGCTTTAACATTGGTAATGATGGCTCCGGTACCCAAGGTACTTGGCAGGTGATTGAGGAAACCATGGGTTGGAAGCGTTCCGATCTGGCGCTGGCCACCAAAATGAAATCGGCTGAAACAGCTGGTGCGCTTTGTGATGGCAAAATTGACGGCTATTTCTGGCTGGTGGGTCACCCATCTGGTCTGACACAGGAAACCGTTGCATCCTGTGATGCGGTTATTGTGCCAGCGGTTTCGGATGAAATCACTGCGCTGGTTGCCGAGAAACCTTACTATCGTAAAGCAACTATTCCCGGCGGCATGTACCCTGGCAACCCTGACGACATCACCACATTCGGTGTTGGCGCTACATTCGTGACCTCGGCCAAAGTTCCGGAAGAAGCTGTGTATCAGGTCGCCAAGGCGGTTCTGGGCAATCTGGATGCTTTCCGCAAACTGCACCCGGCATTTGCGAACTTGAAAGCTGAAGAAATGATCCGTGACAGCTTGTCTGCACCTCTGCATGACGGCGCGATCCGCGCTTATAAAGAGCTGGGTCTGATGGACTAAACCCAAGCGGTTTTGAAAAGGAGGCGGGGAGTTTTCCCCGCCTCACCCCAATTATAAAAAAACTAAATAGATATCTGAAATAATCAGGATCAGGGAGAGAACAATGTCAGACGACCCAAAGGGGGGCCCGGCAGCGGAGCCTGATAATAGGGATTTTGTCGCCGACTTGGATGTTGGCGCACGTAGCCCCGAGAATTGGCAAGGAAAGTTCATCGCCGGATTGGCGCTGGTGTGGGCGATTTTGCAGGTGTTCAACGCCTCGCCCTTGCCGTCAATCCTTGCTCAAGGTCTGGGGATGAATTTCATCTACGTCACCTCTGGGCAAGAGCGGGTCATTCACCTTGCTTTTGGTCTGGTGATGGCTTGTGTTGCTTTCCCGTTGTTTAAAAATTCGTCTCGTAAACATATCCCCTGGTATGATTGGCTGCTGTCTGCGGCAGGTGTCGGGGCGACGCTTTATCTGATTGCCAATCAATCCGCGATTGCCGACAGGTCGGGCCTGCCGACAACGGCTGATCTGGTTGCCTCTGCTGTTGGGCTGTGTATCGTTCTGATTGCCACCTACCGCGCGCTTGGGCTGCCGATGGTGGTGGTTGCCTCATTCTTTATTATCTATGTGTTTTTTGGCGACAGGTCGTTCATCCCCGAGGCAATGCAGTGGAAAGGTGCCAGTTTTGGCAAGGCCATGTGGCATTTCTGGATGCAAAACGAGGGTGTTTTCGGTACAGCACTTGGGGTTTCGGCCTCTATGGTGTTCCTATTTGTGCTATTTGGCTCTTTGCTGGAAAAAGCGGGTGCCGGTAACTATTTCATCAAACTGGCATTTGCCATGATGGGTCACTTGAAGGGCGGGCCTGCAAAGGCGGCTGTTGTGGCCTCTGCTGCAACCGGTCTGATATCGGGTTCCTCAATTGCCAATACCGTGACCACAGGTACATTCACCATTCCGTTGATGAAGCGGGTGGGCTTTTCCGCGGAAAAGGCAGGTGCGGTAGAGGTCGCATCCAGCACCAACGGCCAGTTGACGCCGCCGGTTATGGGGGCTGCGGCCTTCTTGATGGTGGAATATGTCGGTATTCCCTATCTTGAGGTGGTAAAACACGCCTTCCTGCCAGCGATCATCAGCTATATCGCACTGGTGTATATTGTGCATCTAGAGGCGGCAAAAATGGGTCTTGAGGGCCTGCCCCGCCCTGGTGTTAAGAAAACTGTATCCCAGCGTATGATGGGAACGGCCTTTGGGGTGGCGGTGTTCTGCGGTCTCAGCCTTGCGGTTTATTATGGCCTTAGCTTCATCAAGCCGATGCTGGGGGATTACACGCTCAGCGGTATTTGCGCGATCTTTTTGATTGCCTATCTGGTGCTGATCCGCTGGGCTGCCAAGGAACCGGATCTGGAAGTTGACGATCCTAACGCGCCGTTTCTGGAGCTGCCGATGCCTGGCCCAATCGCCAAATCCGGCACCTATTATGCACTGCCGGTAATCGTGCTGATCTGGAACCTAATGATCGAGCGTAAAACCCCCGGTACTTCGGCCTTCTGGGCCACCATGGCGATGATGTTTGTGATGTTGACGCAGCACTCCCTGAAGGCATTTTTTCGGGGCGAAACCGATGCTATGGGACACCTCAAGGCTGGGTGGGACAATATCATTGAAGGTATGATCGCTGGTTCGCGCAATATGATCGGTATCGCGGTAGCCACGGGTACGGCCGGTATCATTGTGGGTACCGTGTCGCTGACCGGTGCGCATCAGGTGATCGGCGAGTTTATCGAGATCATATCGGGCGGCAGCTTGTTGCTGATGCTGGTGTTTGTGGCGCTGTTTAGCCTTGTGTTGGGGATGGGGTTACCGACCACGGCGACCTATATCGTGATCACCTCGCTGATGGCCCCCGTGATCATCGCTGTTGGTGCCAAGTCTGGGCTGATAGTGCCCTTGATTGCGGTGCACCTATTCGTGTTCTACTTTGGTATCCTTGCAGATGATACGCCACCCGTGGGTCTCGCGGCCTTTGCGGCGGCGGCGATTTCCAAGGGTGACCCGATCAAGACCGGTATCATTGGTTTCAGCTATGACGTGCGGACCGCGATCCTGCCGTTCCTGTTCATCTTCAACACCGAGCTGTTGTTGATTGATGTATCGGTCGGAAAGGCGGTGTTTGTCTTTATTATCGCGGTCATTGCGATGATGCTGTTCGCAGCGGCAACGCAGAACTGGTTCCTGACCCGGTCGAAGATGTGGGAAAACGCTGCTCTGTTGCTGATTGCCTTTACCCTGTTCACACCGGGCTTTTGGCTGAACCAATGGAAAGACCCCTATGTTTTCCATGATCCCGCTAAGCTGGTCGAAATGGCGAGTGTTGCCGAGGATGGTACAAGCTTGCGGATACGTGTCGCAGGTGAGGATTTCTCATCGGGTAAAGAGGTGGAAACAACGGTCGCCTTGTTGCTCGGATCAAAATCAGACGGGGATGGAACCGCAAGGATGCTGAAAAATTCCGGCATCGAGTTCCGTACTGAAGATGATGGTAAAACCTATGTCGATAACGTGATGTTTGGCCAGTACGCCCAGAAAAAGGGCGTGGATTTTGATTGGCAGGTCCTGCGCGTAGAAGTCGACGCGGTTCGATTGCCCAAGGAAATCTTCTACATCCCGGCCTTGCTCTTGCTGGGGCTGGTCATCATGTTGCAATTGGGCCGTGCCCGCAAAGCCGAAACAGCGGCAGTATAAGGAGAAAGAATATGACCAAATCAATCCTCCTGCCTGTGGATTTGAACCATGCTAGCTCGTGGCACAAGGCCATGCCCCAAGCGGTTGCGCTGGCGCGTGCTGACGGGGCGCAGATCCACGTTCTGACGGTGATCCCTGACTACGGCATGGCAATGGTTGGCAGCTATTTTCCCGAAGGCTTTGCCGAAAAGGCGCTGGAAACCTCGCAAAAGGTTCTCCAGCAACTGATTGCGGATAATATCCCCGACGACATCAAGACCGAGGCGCATGTGATGCACGGTACGATCTACAAGTCGATCCTGAAAGCGGCCGAGAATAATGACTGCGACCTGATCGTCATGGCCTCGCATCGCTCCGAGATGAAGGACTATCTGCTTGGTCCCAACTCGGCCCGCGTGGTGCGCCATGCCAATCAATCTGTGTTTGTGGTGCGCGGCGAATAAACCGCTGATTGAACGCTAGAACACAAGCGCCCGGTTCAATTTGATCCGGGCGTTATCTTACCGTGTAAGAATCAAAACGCTTCGGGCTTAACAACGCGGGCCATGTGGTCCAGCACTGCGTTCACAAATTTGGCCTCTCGCCCCTCGGGGAAGAATGACTTGGCGATGTCGACAAATTCATTGATTACCACTTTGGGCGGGGTTTTTCCCAGCACCATTTCCGCCCCTGCCGCGCGAAACAAGGCGCGCAGGGTGGGGTCTATTTTGGCGATTGGCCACTTGGCCACCAGCGCACGATCCGTTAGCTGGTCAATCTTGGCTTGCTGTGCCACGACCTCTGCCAGCAGGGTTTCAAACAAGTTGATGTTGGCATCAACCCACTGCACCCCCCCGATTTCTGCGCCAAACCGGTGCTCGATAAATTCATCGCGCACTTTGTCCATTGGCGCGCCAGAGGCTTCCATCTGGAATAGTGCTTGCACCGCGTAGAGCCTTGCAGCAGATTTTTTTTGGCGAGGAGGGGTTGCGGTCATGTGATTTTGGTTCCTTCTTCATCACCAGCGATGATGATGTTTTCTGATGATGGCTTAAACCCGATCCCTCCCGTGGGTTTAAGAAATTTGCGAGACAGCGCAATCAGGTGCAGTGCTGCTTGCGCAGCCCCGCCGCCTTTGTTCTGGCCCTCAGTCTCTGCACGCACTTCGGCTTGGGGGCGGTTTTCCACCGTTAGAATGCCGTTGCCGATGCAATATCCCTGCAGCCCGAGCAAGGTTAACCCGCGCGAAGAGTCGTTGCAGACGGTGTCATAGTGGGTGGTTTCGCCGCGAATGATACAGCCAAGCGCCACGTAACCATCGTATTTACTGGAATTCCCCGCCAGCCGGATTGCGGTCGGCACTTCCAGTGCGCCGGGCACTTCGGCTACGTCGCAAGTGGCACCGGCAGCCGTGATTGCTTTGCGGGCACCTGCCAGCAGATTGTCCGCGATGTCCTTGTAATAGGGCGAAATCACGATCAGCAGGTGCGGTTTGTTATCCTCGAATTTCACCGGTGCCAGCGTGTAGTGCGTTTCATTTCCAGCCATGCGTCTATTCCTTCGAAAGCGGCGCAGTGCCGACAATTTCCAAGCCGTAGGCCTCTAACCCGATGACCTTGGGCATTGGCCCGTCAGTCAGCAGGGTTACCTTGTGCAAGCCCAGAGTTGACATGATTTGTGCGCCAAGCCCGGTATATTTCAGAGTTTGCGGGTGGGTGTCCTCGTCAAAATCCAGCCGTGCCTTGATGTCGCGAAACAGGATCACCGCGCCGCGCCCTTGCTCGGCGATCCGCGCCATGGCTTGTGGTAGTTTATTGGTTGACGGACCAATGCCCAACACATCTTCGAGCGTGTCCAGCGCGTGGGTGCGCACCAGTACCGGTTCCGGAGTGGTGATGTCGCCTTTGCTCAGCACCACATGCTCGGTTCCTTCGGTTTGGTCGGTGAAAATCCGCAGCGCCCAGTCGCCACCATAGGCCGAGGTTACAATCCGGTCACCGGTTTCGCGCACCAGATTGTCATAGCGCAGACGATAGGCAATCAGATCGGAAATAGTCCCGATCTTGAGAGAATGCTTTTTGGCAAATGCCACCAGATCGGGCAGGCGAGCCATGGTGCCGTCTTCGTTCATAATCTCGCAGATCACGCCCGACGGGTTTAATCCGGCAAGGCGCGAAATGTCGACAGCGGCCTCGGTGTGGCCAGCGCGCACCAGTACACCGCCCTCGCGGGCGCGCAGCGGGAATACATGCCCCGGCGTGGCAATTTCTTGGGTGCGCACTTGCGGGTTGATCGCCACAGAAACCGTATGCGAGCGGTCATGCGCGGAAATGCCCGTGGTCACACCTTCGCGGGCCTCGATTGAAACGGTAAACGGGGTTTCGTGACGCGAGGAATTGCTCGCCGCCATCATCGGTACGCCAAGGCGGTCGATTTGCTCGTTTGTCAGGGTCAGGCAGATCAGTCCACGCCCGTGGGTGGCCATGAAATTTACCGCTTCTGGCGTTGCCATTTGCGCTGGAATCACCAGATCACCTTCGTTTTCGCGGTCCTCATGATCCACCAGAATGAACATGCGCCCGTTGCGCGCGTCCTCGATAATTTCCTCGACGCTGGCAATCGCATCGCTGTACCCGTTATCGGCCATTTAATTCCCCTGCATTTCCGCCAGCCGCGCCACATAGCGCGCCAGCGTGTCAATTTCCAGATTGATCCGGTCGCCTATGGCAACGCGGCCCCAGATGGTGTTGTCTTTGGTGTGCGAGATAAAGTTAATCCCAAAACGTGCCCCGTCCACCTCGTTCACCGTAAGCGAAGTTCCATTCAGCGCTACCGATCCTTTGGGTGCGATGAACTTGGCCAAATCTTCGGGTGCCTCAAACGTGATGCGCGTGCTGTCACCCTCGTCCTGCATGGCCACCACTCGGGCCACGCCGTCCACATGGCCTGATACGATGTGCCCGCCCAGCTCATCCCCCAAACATAGCGCGCGCTCCAGATTGACCGACGCACCGATTTCCCAAGCGCCAATGTTGGTCTTGGATACTGATTCAGCGGAAATATCCACATCAAACCAGTTCTGGTTTTCGTCCAGACCGCAATCAACCACCGTCAGGCATACCCCGTTGCAAGCGATGGAGGCCCCTATGTCGATAGAGGTCGAATCATAGACCGTTGCAATTCTGGCACGCAAATCGCCACGTTGTTCCAGCGCCGCAACTTTGCCAACATCTGTAATTATTCCGGTAAACATCGATTCTCACCCGTTTATTTACGGTTTAGCAACTAGCCTTTGTGTACAAAATCAGCAAGGCTAACTATAGAACAAAGCGACTAATTACCGCCTTAATATCATGGTGTGATGTATTCGAGTGTATTTTTAAAGGCTTTGCAGTGCTGCCCAACGGGCGGGATTGCGGGGCTTTCGGGTCAAAGGGTCAATTGAATGGGTGTGCCTAGCCACACAGACATAAGCCAGAAATCGTTCCTGTTTTTACAGGGGCCGCATGGGCCGTTCTTTTATGAATTATCCAAGGCGATTACTGATTCCGGGGCCAAAGTTGCCAAAATAGGCTTTAACGAAGGGGACCGTTTTTTTTGGCGTGACAGGGGCAGTTTTGTGGAATTTACCGATCCACTGGAGACATGGCCCGATTATGTGGGCCGTTTTCTTGCGGATGGCGTCACTGATTTGGTTATTTACGGGGATACCCGGCCCCTGCATAAAATCGCAATTGCCGAGGCTGAAAGGCTAGGTCTGCGCATTCACTGCTTTGAAGAAGGCTATCTGCGTCCCTATTGGGTTACTTACGAGCGGGGTGGTGTGAATGGCCATTCCCGCTTGATGGATATGACGGTTACACAAATGCGCGATGCGCTGCAATTTGTAGATCATGACCAGCCGGAGGCGCCGGCCCGCTGGGGGGACATGCGTCAACACATTTTGCTGGGGGCAGTCTATCATTGGCATATCCTGTTCCGGAACTACCGTTTTGAGAACTATAAAACCCACCGCGATTCACCGGTTAGTCATGAATTTTGGCTGCACCTCAAACGCTTGTTATCGCGTCCTGCAAATGCCTTCAAACGTTGGCAAGCGACAAGGCGGATCAAAGGCAATGGCTTTGTTTACCATCTCGCCTTGCTGCAACTCAGCCATGATTCGTCAATTCGCAGCCATTCCAATTTTACCAACATGCCGGATTTCATGCAGGTGTGTATCAAGGCTTTTGCCCAAAACGCCCCACAACATCACCATCTGGTGTTCAAGGCCCACCCGCTAGAGGATGATCGGCACCCGTTATCAGCGGTCACGGTTGAACTGGCCAAACAATATGGTGTTCTGGATCGGGTGCATTTTGTGCGCGGTGGTAAACTGGCGGAACTGCTGGATTACGCCCGCTCTGTAGTGACCATCAACTCCACCGCCGCGCAACAGGCGCTTTGGCGTGGGTTGCCTGTCAAGGCCATGGGCACAGGCGTTTTCTGCAAACCGGAATTCACTTCGCCTCAATCGCTTAACGATTTTTTTGCCAATCCGCAAAAGCCCGACCTCTCCGCCTATCGCGATTATCGCCAATATCTGCTGATGACCTCGCAAATTACCGGCGGGTTTTATTCACGCAAAGGGCGTGTGCGGTTGGTTCGCCGGGTGGTGGATATGGTGCTTTCTGATCACGATCCCTACGATCTCCTGGCCAGCAGCAGCGCGACTCCTTTGCAACAGTTACAGATCGTCAAATAGCCAAAACAGTAAAACCCTTTGAAATCCTTTCCTCTTTATGTAGGTTAAAAGAAAAAAACTGAGGCAGTTTTGACAAAAGGGGCAGATACCTTGTCAAATTTTCTAAAACCCCGAGCCGGGTTAATGGCTCTTTTCGTGTTGGCCTTTGCCGTGTCCTCTTGTGGGTTGCCACGGGTCGGGCCAAATAAGCGCGAAATTTTTGCGGGTAGCGTGCAGAAAAAAGGTAATGCCTATATTATTTCGGTCAACGACCGGGTGGTGCAGGCGACAGCAGCGGCTGATGCGGTCGGGTTCGATTCTGGTTTCCTGAATGCCGGTAAGATCGGCGCAGATACCATTCGCCCCGGCGACACCTTGCTGGTCACGGTCTACGAGAATGTTGACGATGGGCTGTTTGGCACGGCGGGTACACCTGCCACGCTGACAGAATTACAAGTTGACCAGACGGGCCACATTTTCATTCCCTACGTCGGGCGTATTCGCGCAGCTGGCAATTCGCCCGAGGGTTTGCGCAAGATTGTTACTCGCAAGCTGGCACCCCAAACTCCGGAACCTCAAATCATCATGCAGCGCGCGGCTGGCGATGGTTCCACCATTTCCATTCTTGGGTCTGGTGCGCAAGGGGTCTATCCAATTGAGGCGTCCACCAGCACACTTTCGACAATGATCGCTGCTGCAGGTGGCATCGCAACCGAGCCGGAGAACACTCGCGTTACTGTGATCCGTAACAGCCATAAAGGGACCGTCTGGCTTGAGGATTTGTACCGTGACAACAAACAAGATGTTGCGCTGCGTCCCGGTGATCGCATTTTGATTCAAGAAGACAAACGCCGTTTTACGGCAATGGGGGCCACTGGTGCCCAGTCACTGGTAGAGTTCCCTAAACCAACCATGTCCGCGATTGAAGCGATTGCTTTTCTCGGTGGCTTGAACAGTTCCTTGGCAGATCCGACCGGCATTTTCATCTTTCGCGATGAAACAGCCGAGTTTTCCAACAAGGTTCTGGGCCGCAGCGATTTCGAGACCCCGAAGCGTTTTGCCTATGTACTGGATTTGACAGAACCAACCGGCGTGTTCTTGGGGCGTGATTTTCAGATTCGCGATGGCGACACCATTTACGTGACCGAAGCGCCCTATGTGCAATGGACCAAAACGCTGTCTGTTCTTACCTCAAGTGTGGGTGCGGCAGGTACGCTGAGTTCTACAGCGGGTGGCTAGAAAACCGGATTCCTTGAATTTGAAATACGCGGCAGAGTCTAAAACCTTGCCGCGTATTTTTGTTTATTCACTTGGGTTTATCCTAAACTGGCCTTTGCGCCGGATGATGACGGCAATTGGCTATTCCCCCCGTATCGGACTGCCGGGGCCGGGGGATGCCGTGGCGATTTGGGGCCGGAAACCAGTTTCCAAGCGCGGCCGCAATATCGCGCATTGGCGAAATGCCCGGCTTGTCAGTTTTGAAGATGGGTTTCTGCGCTCAGTTTACACTGGACGCCAAGGGGACGATAGCCTGTCGCTAGTTGTTGATCCCTTGGGCATCTATTTTGAAACAGGGCAAGAAAACCAACTGCACCAGTTGATTCTAGCAACTGAGACTGCCAGCAAGGCCGATCTGGAACGCGCAGCAGACGGCATGGATATGCTGCGCCGGAACCACCTGTCGAAATACAATGATTACCCGCTCGCCCCCCCCGATTTGCCCCGCGAATTTGTGCTGCTGATCGACCAAACTCGCAATGATGCCTCTGTTGTCGGCAGCGGGGCCAGTGCCGAAACCTTCACAAAAATGCTGCAAGACGCGCGCCGCGATCACCCCAACCTGCCCATCGTTATCAAGACCCACCCCGAAACCCGTGCCAATACCCGTGCCGGGTATTTCGATGCCAGCGCGGCCACTGGCCAGACCATCCTGTTTGATGCACCGGTTTCCCCCTGGCACCTGTTTGAGCGCGCCAAATCCGTTTATGTTGTTTCCTCGCAACTCGGTATGGAGGCAATATTTGCAGGCCACAGACCCGTCGTTTATGGCAAGGCTTTTTACAGCGGTTGGGGGTTGAGCGTGGATCGGCATCCCCAGACAACCCAACACCTACCCCGATCGGCGCCCCAACTGTTCCTTGCTGCCTACTTGCAATACACCTATTGGTATGACCCGTTCCACAGCCGCCAATCCAGCTTTGAAAATGCGGCTCAAATGCTAAGGATACAGGCAAATGCGGCCCGCGAAGCCCAGACCCCACTGATTTGCCACGGCATGCGCCTGTGGAAGCGCGGTTTTCTGAAATCCTATCTTTCCGGCCCCGCAGGACCGCCCCGTTTCATCGAAGACGAGGCAAAAGCCATTGCCAAAGCCCGTGAACTGGGCGGGAAAATCGCGGTTTGGGCCGGTAAGGAAACCTCCAGCCTGCGCGAAAATGCGGCCCGTGCCAACATCCCCCTACTGCGTGTCGAAGACGGTTTTTTACGTTCCGCTGGATTGGGTGCCGAATTGGTGCAGCCGGTCTCGCTGGCTTTCGATGATCTTGGCATCTACTATGATCCAATAGGAGAGAGCCGCCTTGAGAGGCTGATTGCTGAGGCAGTAAACCTCCCGCAATATGAACTGCAAAGGGCGGAAAACCTGCGCCGCAATATAACCGATGCCGGGCTATCAAAGTATAATCTGGGCGGTGAAGTGCCAGAAATTCCGGCTAGAATGGGGCAAAGGATTATCCTGATTCCTGGGCAGGTCGAGGATGACGCTTCGATCAAAAAGGGCACCCGCAAAATCAGCACCAACCTAGCCCTGATCAAGGCAACCCGCAGTCTGTTTCCGCAAGATTACCTAATCTACAAACCCCATCCTGACGTTGAAAAAGGTCTGCGCAGCGGTGAAATCCTTGGTCAGACATCTGCCGACCTTATCCTTCCCAATGCAAATATCGCCGCCCTTCTGGATCGTGTCGACATCGTCAGCACCATGACCTCGCTGACCGGATTTGAGGCCCTGCTGCGCGGTAAACAGGTGATCTGTTTTGGTGCGCCATTTTATGCTGGTTGGGGCCTGACTACTGACCATGGCAACCCGCCTGAACGGCGCAAAGCCCGCCCGAACCTTACCGCCCTGATCCACGCCACCCTAATCGGCTACCCGCGTTATTGGGATCCCGTCACCGGAAACCCGTGTCCGGTCGAAACGGTTCAGGAACGCCTTGCCTCGGGCGATTTGGGTCGCGGCTCCGGGCGCTCAATCCGGCTGCTCGCCAAACTTCAGGGCCTGTTGGCCAGCTACGCGCATCTTTGGCGCTAGAGTGCTTCGACGTAACGTTGAAGCGTTTTAAGACTTTCCGGTTTTTTATCGCCATGATTACAGGTGCAGATCAACCGTTACAGGAAAATGATCTGATGCCGTTAACAGTGCTTTGCACAAGGCATCGGCATGAAAACACTCGGGATCATCAAACGGATGCCAAATTCGCCACTGCGGGTTGACCGAGTGGTACAAATCATCTGACAACATCACATAATCAAGCAGCATATTCATGTAGGTTTTGGTGGTTTGGTTGTAAAATCGCGCCGTGGTCGGCAGTGCGTGGGGGCGCGGTGACATTAATGCTTTGGCATTGGGGTCATGCAGGCGCAGCTCAACCGGTTTTGCGCCGCCCAGCACGATCTCAATCCCGGAACGACCAAACAGTTTTTCATATTCGTCCAGCCCTGGCCCGTCATTGAAATCCCCCAGCACAATCAGGCTGTCACCTTCGGCCAGATGCTGGTCAACCCGCTGGCGTAACCAGATACATTGGGCCAGTTGTTTGCGTCGGTTGGTGATGGAAATCTGTACTTCTTCGCGCTTGTTGCGTGCCCCGTAAGGTGCCTTTGATTTTGCATGCACGCCGATCAGGCGAAACGGAGAGGCACCGTTTGGGAACAGCGCAACTTCCAGCGGTGGTTTGGAAAATATAACGCTTTCCGGCTCCGCATCCACATCGAGGTCTAGCCGGAATGCTCCATCAAAACGGGGTGTTTCTGCGTCGTCCTTTGTGCCTTGCGGATCGTGGTAAACCTGCATTTTCAACGGGTCATAAAGCAGCGCAATTTCCTGCTGCGTGTCATTTTCAAAGCCGATCAGTGCCTTGTTCTGGCGCAAACCGAAATGACGGGCAAAGTTTTCCAGCGCGATTTCACCTGATTGATGCGGCGAGGAATCAGGCGCCTCGATTATCATAATAGCATCGGCCTCCAGCGCTTGAAATACCTGACCGAGCGCGGCGGTTTGCATGGATTTTGTTACATCATGGCGGTGCGACCAGCTTTCATCATTTAGCAGCCGGTTATCGTTGTCAAACAAGGTGGCAAACCATTCCACATTATAAGTGGCAATGCGCATCATTGCGTATCTGCTTTGTTGCTGATCTCTTCCCAGGCTTTGGTCACTGCAATCATGTGTTTGGTGGCCAGTGTGATTGCCTCCTCGGGCAGCCCTCGCGCAATCATCTGATCCGGATGGGTTTCCCGAATGCGTTGCCGCCATGCTTTGCGAATATCCTTCATTGGCGTGTTGGGTGTTACCCCCAGCACATCATAGGCATCGGGGGGCGCATCGGGTACAAATCGGGTACGCAAGCTGCGAAAGCGGGCCTCGCCGATGTTGAATTTCTGCGAAACTTCATGCACAAAATCATGTTCCTTCGGGTGGTAATGGCCATCAGCCATGGCGATGCTAAACAGCCCTTCGATAAGGTCTTCCAGCACTTTTGGATTGTCCTCGAACATGCGGGCAATGGTGTTCGCATAGACTTCAAACCCCGCCACATCCTGACGCGCCAGATTGAAAACCCGCGCCGCTTGCTCCTCGTCGCGTTTTGGAATGAAAAACACCTGACGAAAGGCGGCAACCTCGTCGCGTGTCACCAATCCGTCCGCTTTTGCCATTTTTGCCCCCAGTCCGATGACTGCGATGGTAAAGGCGACCGAGCGTTCGGGCGGCGTTTTCAACTGTTCGAAAACCTGTGCAAGGCTCTCGCCTTTGGTTAGGGCGGAAACGGCCTCGGTAATACGGGTCCAGATTGACTTTGCCATGGGCTTTCCCTGTGCAGGGTATCGTTGAGTATGATTTTACAGATATTTTTGCATTAAGATCAAGTCAAGCCAGCTCCCAAATTTGTGCCCAACCTGCGGCACAACCGCAATTTTATGAAACCCGCAACGCAGGTGAAAGGCAACTGCGGCGGGGTTCTCGCCGCTGATCCCCGCAATCAGGGAGTGAATTCCCTGACCGTGTGCATGCTTTTCAATCGCTGTTAGCAAGGCACGCCCAACACCTTTGCCTTGTGCATTGGGTGCCAACATTATGCTATGCTCCATTGTCCGGTCATACCCCGGACCGTCGCGAAAACGGCCGTAGGTGGCAAACCCAGTCACTGTGCCCGCCTGCAAGGCTACCAGAAACGGATACCCTTGTGCCGGTTTCTCTACGATCATTTGGCGCAATTCCGCAGGGCTTTTCTGCGCTGTGGTAAAGGTGATCAACGTGTCGCGGATCACTGGGTTCCAGATGTTTCTTATAGCCTCGATATCTGGCATGCCCGCTGTTCTGATTTCCATATCGTACCCTTGCAATCTGTCCGGCCGCGCGTCAGCGCGGCCACGCCCAAGGCTTTAACTGAATTTTAATTCAGGCAAAAGGCGCGGGAGTACCCCTTTTCATACCTGTGCTCCCAGCACGGCACCATCCTTATTCCAGTCTATCGCCCAGGCGGCAGGCGGGGCCATGCGGGCGCGGCGGCGTTGCAGTAGCCAGCTGCTTTGTGCGTTTTCATGGCGCGGGGCCAGATGCCAGCGGCTCTCGACCCCCTGCGCGCCGCCATCACCGGGGGTTAACAACAGGGCGAGCGGGGTGACCTTGCGATGCTCTGCTCCGGCCTCTGCGGCCAGATGCAGGCGCCGGATTGGCGTCAGATGCGGTGGGGCGGGCAGTTCTGCAATCACCAGCGGCACACATCCAGCGCGCAAAACCTCCTCCATACACCACAACACATCCTCCAACCGCTTGGGGCGCACAAAGGTGATCTGCCCAGGATCAAAATAAGGCAACACACCGGGCGCAAACAGCCGGTCCACCTGCCAATGGCACTGTATCCAGAACACCGGCCCGCGGTGCGCTGCCATCAGGGCCAGCGTGCGCCGCGCGGGGCCGCAAAATTCATGGACCCGCAAGCAGGCAAGCCCCAGATTGCCAATCAGCGGATGCTCTGGCTTTGGGCGATGGGGGGGCAACAGGGGGTGGTTCATCACGTTTATATGACATGTTCCCTTTACGTTCTCAATCTCATTTAAGAAAGATTGCAATGCAGAAAAAAACAGTGCAGAATTTTCGACACACACTAACAACAGGGAAGCCCAATGAAAAAACTACTTATCTCCTTCGCTATTGCCATGATGGCTATTGTCATGACAGGGCAAATTGCCAGTGCTGCCGGTGTTGAACATCGCGTAGCAATTCACGTTGATCAAAGCGATCCCAAGGTGCAGAATATGGCGCTGAACAACGTGCAGGCCGTCACAAAATATTACGAAGCCAAAGGCGATACCGTGATCGTCGAAGTTGTCGCCTATGGCCCCGGCCTGACCATGCTAATTCCGGGTAAAAGCAAGGTTGCTGACCGGATTTCCAAGATGTCGCTGGAACTGGACCAGCTGAGTTTTTCCGCCTGCGGCAATACTCATCGTAAGATGAGCGCCAAAGCTGGCAAGGACATCGTGCTGATGGATGAGGCAACAATGACCCCCTCTGGTGTTGTGCGCTTGATCGAACTGCAGGAAAACGGCTACGCCTACGTGCGCCCATAGCAGCATGTTAAGGAATAGCCGCCCCTTGCCATTGTGCAGGGGGCGGCTATTTTTATGCGCAAAACGATCAACAGGAAAACCCCTATGCAAATGAACCAGCTTGGCCGTACCGGCATTGAAATCAGCGAGCTTTGCCTTGGCACCATGACATGGGGTACGCAAACGCCGGAGATTGATGCCCATGGTCAAATTGACATGGCGCTGGAACACGGCGTCAATATGATCGACACGGCGGAAATGTATCCGACTAACCCGCTGAGCGCACAGACCCAGGGCGACACGGAGCGGGTGATTGGCACTTGGCTTTCCAAAAAAAAGGCCCGGCGGGGGGATATTCTGCTGGCGACCAAAGTGTCGGGGGCGGGCTATAAAAACGTGCGTGACGGCGCACCGGTTTCGCGGCAGACAATTGAAATTGCCGTGGAGAATTCGCTGAAATCTCTGCAAACCGATTACATCGACCTTTACCAGTTGCACTGGCCTAATCGCGGCTCCTACATGTTCCGGCAAAACTGGGCGTTTGATCCAAGTACCCAGAGCAAACCCGAGACCCTTGCCCATATGCAAGAGGTTCTGGAGACCCTTCAAGACCTCGTGATCGCAGGTAAAATCCGCCATTTTGGCCTCTCAAACGAGAGCGCTTGGGGCACATCGCAATGGCTGCGCCTGTCCGAGGATATGAACTTGCCACGTGTGGTGAGTATGCAAAATGAATACTCTCTGATGTGTCGTTTGTTTGATACGGATATGGCGGAACTGGCCCATAATGAGGATGTTGGTCTGCTGGCGTTTTCACCGCTTGCGGCGGGGCTGTTGTCGGGTAAATACCAAGGCGATGTAACCCCGGCGGGATCGCGCCGCAGCCATGTGCTCGATCTAGGGGGGCGAATTACCCCTCGAACCTTGCCTGCGGTGGGTGCCTATCTGCAAGTGGCCCAGAAACACGGGCTGAACCCCTGTCAGATGGCGCTGGCCTGGTGCCGCACGCGGCCCTTTATGGCCTCGTCGATCTTTGGGGCAACCACACAAGATCAGCTGGAAATAGCGCTGGCGTCAGTAGAGGTAGAGCTGAGCGACGAGGTGTTGGCAGACTTGCAACTGGCGCATAAAGCGCACCCGATGCCTTATTAACCTGTTCGCAACGCTTGCGGATTTTGCCCGAAATACCCTGCGAAAGCCCGCGAAAAGGCCGCTTGCGAGTTGAATCCGCAGCGTACAGCAATATCTTGCAACTGGCGCGATGTATCCAGCACCATGCGCCGTGCCTCTTGCAGGCGCAACTGGCGGAAATACCGGCCGGGGCCAATGCCAAATTCCTGTTGGAACAGCATTTCCAGGCGCCGTACCGACAAGCCACAAGCGCGTGCAATTTCCGCCATTTTGGGCGGGTCTTCCAGATTGGCCTCCATCAGCAGCACGGCTTTGGCAACCTTGGGGGCGCGCTGTTGCAGCCGTGAAACCGAAACCCGTGATTGTGGCGCGCTGCCTGCGCGCGGATCATAGAGGAAGGTGCGGGTCACCGCCTCAGCCAGTGCCCGCCCGTGGTGGGTTTCGATCAGGTGCAACATCATGTCGATGCAAGGCGCGGCCCCGCCGGTGGTAATGAACTTACCACTTTGCACAAAACGGTCGCGCACCACCTCGATTTCGGGGAATTCCAGCGCCAGATCCTCATGGTCTTCCCAATGGGTGGTTGCCCTATGGCCATTTAACAGCCCCGCACGAGCCAAAATTTCGCCGCCCCCGTCAATGCCGCAGATCAGCGGCAGGCGACGGGCGAAGCCGCGCAGCAGTTGCCGCAGGGCCGGGGTGGCGTGCTGGCGCAGGTTAAAACCGGCAATCACTGCCAGAATATCCGCCTGTGCAATTGCGGCGATGGGCTGCGCGGGGATGGCAATGCCGGTGGTCATTGGAACATGATTGCCGATAACCGAGCGGATTTCCCAAGTGTAAATCGACTGCCCTGCCATCCGGTTTGCCGCCCGCATCGGATCAATCGTAGCTGCCAGTGCCAGCAACCCGCTGTTGGGCAGGACCAAAGCAATCAGATGAATTGGGGGAATAAGGTTTTTTGCGGGTTTCATCAAGAAAACTTCGTAAATTGTATAGCGCTTGATGGCAAGCCCCGTCACACTGGCGCCAAACAACCGTTTAGGAGAATCCCCATGCCCCTGACAATGAACCGAGAAGTTTTTATCACCTGCGCCGTGACCGGTTCCGGCAGCACGC
>JAHRVG010000001.1 GCA_019090795.1 Paracoccaceae bacterium
CAGCGATTACACCGGTGACTGGTCCCTAAGCGACGCTGCCACGCTGGCCCGCGCCAACAAAGGCGAGGATCGTTTCGGTTATCGCGCCGAAGCTATCCGCTTGATGCAATTGGCAAAATCATTGCGCTGAGCCCTTGTTCTTGAAATACCTTTCCCCCCAAGAAAAAAACTATCCCCCGGCGGGTGCCAGGGGATCTGTGCATAGACAGGTTATCCCAGGAATTCATGGGGAGAACATCTGGATAACAGCTTAACCGGCTGCCCAACTGGGGGAATATAAGCAGCCAGTTGATGCCCTACAAAGAGGGCATCAAGGTGCCAGTGCTTACGCCTTGGCAGCCTTTTCCGGTGCGCCTTTGCCCTCAATCGTTTTGCCGTTCTGGGCAATCTTGATCTGACGAGGCTTCAGCGATTCGGGGACTTCACGCAGCAACTCAACATGCAGGATGCCATTCTCGGTGCGCGCACCTACGGCGCGTACGTGGTCAGCCAACTGAAAGCGCTTTTCGAACGCGCGGGCGGCGATGCCGCGATGCAGGAAGGTCACTTCTGGCGCGTCTTCGACCTCGGCCTTTTTGGCGGAAACAAATAACTGGTGGTCACGCATTTCAATCGACAACTCGTCGTCGGAAAAACCAGCCACTGCAATCGAAATCCGGTACTCATCATCGCCCGATTTCTCAATGTTGTAAGGGGGGTAGCCGTTGGCGCTGACGTCATTTGTCAAAGCGCGATCCATGGCATTGGCTAAGCGATCAAAACCAACAGTGGAGCGGTAAAGCGGTGCAAAATCAAAACTTCTCATGGTATCATATCCTCCTAGAAGCGATACGTTTCAGTTTTGGCCCTCCATCATGGACGGGCCGGTAATTTACCGAACCCCATCTGGGCATCCGGTGTTATTGATATTGGGTCCGCAGGATGGGCTTTCAAGCCCCGTATTTGCTAATTTGTTAAAAATTTGCTGGCTGAATTGCGCCCCAATTGTTCTGCAAGGCTCAACCGCCCCGGCTTTCTGGATTTAAACACGCCATTGTCCTGCTCCAAATGCGCCAGCAATTCTTCTAACGGTGCGCCAAGAGAGGTTCCAAGCGCTACATTTTTATCCTGCCAGTTCGCCTTGGCGGAAACCACCGAAGCGATTTTGGCAACACCGTTCTCCATCACAAAAATCGGTGACCCAGAGGAGCCAAAATTCACCGTGCAGGACAGCACCATCACCCGTTCATCCTTGCCCAAAACCTCGCAAGGTTCCTCAATCGAGGGCATTTCGGCACGTTCCTTGGCATAGGAAACCACCATAACCTTGTCACCGATGTCCGGCCTCTCCACTCGCTCAAACGGTAAAATTGCGGCGTTGCGGATCGGATGTTCCAGCTCAACAATGGCGATATCGACCGCCACGCGCTCTACCTCGGCGGCATTGCCATGCACATAGTCGGGATGCACAATCGTGCGCCGCGCCTGACCATGGGCTGCCGCGCGGCCTTGCCGCCAACCGGCCAGAAAATGGATACGGTCGCTGGCCAGCCGCTCACCGGTTTTGGGGTGATACATACAATGGGCTGCTGTCAGCACCAGATTTGGTGCGATCAGCGCACCGGTGCAAAACCCGGCACCTTGCATGTTGATCCGCCCCACCGCTTGCCACGCTTTGGCCTCATCCGCGCTCAGAAGTTTGCGCATGGATTGCTGACTTTGCGCCGCAACCGGCAGCGCCAGCAAGATCATCAGGAAAAATCGCATCAACATCAGGGAATCCCCATTTGGTTCCCTGATGTTTGACGCCGAATTTGGCCCAAAGAGTGGCATAAGAGGCTCTCTTTCTGGGCAATTTTTGACTAATTCCCGACAGTTGCCCGTAATTTCGGCGGCTTTGGTCCCCCAGTCGCCCAATCCAGCAACTCTACCGTATGCACAACCGGCACCTGCGTGCCGGACCCGATTTGCATCATACAACCGATATTTCCCGCTGCGATCACATCGGGCTGCTTGGCCTCAAGCGTCTTCACCTTGCGTTCTTTCAACTGGCCCGAAATCTCAGGCTGCATCAGGTTATACGTGCCTGCCGAACCGCAACACAGATGGGCATCGCGTGGCTCCACCACCGCGAAACCGGCGCGTTTCAGCAAGGTTTTGGGGGCAGTCTTGATCTGCTGACCGTGTTGCAACGAACAGGCCGCGTGATAGGCCACCTGCAAATTCTGTTTTCCTTCAGGCAAGTCCAGCCGCATCAGAACCTCGGAAACATCAAACGCAATCGCCGCCACCCGGGCAGCATCACCCGCCAGCGGATCTTGGGCAAACATATGCCCGTAATCCTTGACCGTGGTGCCGCAGCCTGAAGTGTTGATCACAACCGCATCCAGCCCCTCATTGTCCATCTCTGCGCACCAGGCCTTGATATTGCGCGCAGCCGAGCCGTGGCTTGCATCCACTTTTCCCATGTGATGGGTTAGCGCCCCGCAACAGCCCTGCCCGCGCGCAATCACCACATCACAGCCCAACCTTGTGAGCAACCGGATGGTCGCATCGTTGATATCTGTATCGAGTGCCCGCTGCGCACAACCGGTCATCAGTGCCACCCGCATTTTGCGCCCCCCCTTGGCCGGAAATACTTGCGCATCATCATTTCGGCTGACCGGCGGTATCTGGTCCGGCACCATATCCAGCATCGCACGCAGCCGTGCATCAGGCACAAAGCGGCGGAACGGCGCGGCGATCTTGGCCCCGAGCAGCGCCACCCGAAACCGCCCCGGATAGGGCAATATCTTCGCCAGCGTCCAGCGCAGCAGCCGCTCAAACAGGGGGCGTTTATAAGTCTTCTCGATATATTCGCGCGCCTGGTCCACCAGATGCATGTAATGCACGCCAGAGGGGCAGGTGGTCATACAGGCCAGACAGGACAGGCAGCGATCCACATGCAGCACCGTCTGTTTGTCTGCAGGGCGGCCCGATTCCAGCATATCCTTGATCAGGTAAATCCGCCCGCGCGGACTGTCCAGCTCATCTCCAAGCACTTGATAGGTCGGGCAAGTCGCGGTGCAGAACCCGCAATGCACGCAAGAGCGTAGAATGTCATTGGCGCGCCGAAGCGCCGGGTCGCGCAGTTGTTCAGGGGTGAATACCGTTTGCATCGTTCTACCCCATCAACCCTGGATTCAATATCCCGCGCGGATCAAACTGCACCCGCAGCCCTGCCGAAATTGCCGCCAGAGGCGCCGGTTCCGGTTGAAATCTGCTCACCTGAGCCCGCACCTCGTCGCCAGCACGCACCAAGGTTGCATGGCCGCCAAGCCCCGCGACCCGCTTGCGGATCACCGCCGCACCGGCATCCTTAAAATCTTCCACCAACAACCAGATCAAACCACCGCCCCAGTCATAAATCACCTCATGCGCAATGCCCAGACCTGCGGTTAAAACAGGCCCGTCTGACGGCTTTACCGACACCCGCCAAACCGCGCCGTCGCGGCCTGCAAAGGGCAAAACATCGCGCACCTCGGTCCACAACCCACCGCTTCCAACCTGCCAACCAGCACCGAGCAAACCCAACAAACGCTCGCAGCGATAGGCAACCGAGGCCGCCATTCCCTCAATCCGAATGCGCGTTTGCCCACCGATCTGCGCCGCAGCTGTCACCTCAAACGGGGATCCAAGGGCGCTTGACATAGCAGCAATCGCCGCCGCCGCATCCAACCCATCGCATACCAGTGTCGCCTCGGCCTCTGGCATCGGCAGAACCTTGAACGATACCTCGCTCAATACCCCCAGCGTGCCAAAGGCCCCCGCCATCAGCTTGACCAGGTCATAGCCGGTGACATTCTTCATCACCCGCCCGCCATTCTTGATAACCCGCCCCATACCATCGACAAACCGCACCCCGATCAACGCATCGCGGCAGGCCCCGACCTGCACCCGCCGGGGCCCGGACACATTGCCCGCCACAACCCCGCCAATCGTCGGCTCCCCCACTGTTCCCAACAAGGCCCGGTGGTCCATCGGCTCAAATGCCAGACGCTGCCGTTGGGCAGCCAGAACCGCCTCTACCTCTGCCAGTGGCGTTCCCGCCTTGGCCACCAGTGTCAAAGCCCCCGGCTCATACAACTCAATGCCGGACAGCCCTGCCACCGATAGGTTACCCGCGCCAAATCCCCGCGTTCCGCCACCGGAAACCCACAGCGGCCCCTTTGCCGCCGCCACAGTTTCCGCCAATTCCAATTCACTGACTGGTCTTTTCATTTCGAATTCGTCCTAAATATCCTGGGGGAGGCCCAACGGGCCGGGGGCAAAGCCCCCTACTCCGCCGCCTCCAAACGCCGCGCCGCAGTCGCAACCAACGGGAAAACCTTCGCCGGATTGAGCAGCCACGCGGGATCAAACACATCCTTAACCTTCAACTGAACCTCCAGATCCTGCGCCGAGAACTGGTCAAACATCAGATCGCGTTTTTCCACACCGACCCCGTGCTCGCCGGTCAGGCAACCGCCAACCTGGACACAGAGCTTCAGAATATCCGCCCCCATTGCTTCGCACAGCTCCAGATCACCGGCTTTATTGGCATCAAACAAGATCAGTGGGTGCATATTGCCGTCTCCGGCATGAAACACATTGGCCACATCCAGCCCATATTGCGTCGACAGCTCCGATATCCGCCGCAGCACCAGCGGCAGCGCTGTCACCGGAATTGTCCCGTCCAGACACATGTAATCGTTGATCTGCCCCATGGCCCCAAAGGCCGATTTACGCCCCAGCCAGATTTTCGCGCTTTCCTCCTCGGAACCACTCTCGCGCAGCTCCACCGGATTGTGGCGGCGCGCAATTTTCGTGATCACCGCCAGCTGATCAGCAATCTCGGCCTCAGATCCCTCCACCTCGACAATCAGCAACGCCTCGCAATCGGGATAGCCCGCTTTGGCAAAAGCTTCGGTGGCGCGAATGCAGGGGCGATCCATAAACTCAATCGCTACGGGCAAAACACCGGCCTTGATGATGTCGGAAACACAGGCCCCTGCCACCTCATTGCTGTCAAACCCGATCAACACTGGCCGCGCGCCCTCGGGTTTGCGCAAAATCCGCAAGGTGGCCTCGGTCACGACACCCAATTGCCCCTCAGAACCACAAATCAGCCCCAACAGATCAAGCCCACCTGAATCGAGATAGGCCCCGCCGATTTGGGTCACCGTGCCGTCCATCAGCACCAGCGTCACCCCCAGCAGATTATTCGTCGTCACACCGTATTTCAAACAATGCGCACCGCCGGAATTCATCGCGATATTACCCGCAATCGCACAAGCCAACTGGCTGGAGGGGTCCGGCGCGTAAAAGAAACCCTCCTCCTCCACCGCGCCTGTCACCGACAGATTGGTACGCCCGCTTTGCACCCGAATGAACCGGTTGTCGTAATCGGTTTCCAGCACATCGTTGAGCCGCGCCACACCCAGCACTACGCAATCTGCAGTCGGCAAAGCGCCCCCCGCCAGCGAGGTGCCAGAGCCGCGCGGCACGACGGGGACACCCATTTCATGACATAGCTTCAAAACGGCGGAAACTTCTGCCGTCGAGGACGGCAGAACCACCGCCAACGGCGGGCATTTATAGGCGGTCAGGGCGTCGCACTCATATGCGCGGGTTTCGAATTCACCGTGGATAACCGCCTCCTCGGGCAAAATTTCCCGAAGCCGCGTAACAATCTGCGTTTTTTGCGACAGAACGCGGGCACTTGGCTCAGGCATTTGCATAGCGATTCTCCAATTTCACATTCTGGTAACTTTTTATTACCAATTCAGGAATTTTCAAGAGGTTTATTATCCTCTATCACCACAATATGGCCGAAACACTGATAAATCTCCTGCTAAATTTCACGCCCCTTGATGCAGTGGCACTCCTCTTGCTGCTACTCGGCTGGCTGGGAGGCACTTTCATCATCGAGCGCCCCAGTGCCAACCGCCCCTCAATCCACGCGCTTATGTCCGATTACCGGATGGCTTGGATGCAGCAAATGATCACCCGCCAGCCGCGACTGTTCGACATGGCGACCCTGACCGTCATGCGTCAGGGCACGGCGTTTTTCGGCTCTGGTTGCATGATCGCGATCGGTGGCTGTGTGGCGCTCTTGGGACAAGCGGAGCAGCTGACAATGCTGGCCGGTGACATCAACCCCGAATTCACCGCCCCCCGCATTGTCTGGGAAATTAAAATCCTGTTTCTGATGGTGCTGCTGGCGAATGGCTTCCTGAAATTCGTCTGGGCCATGCGCTTGTTTGGCTATTGCGCCATCGTTATGGCCGCTGTGCCCAATGACGCGGAAAACCCCGACGCCATTCCCATGGCCGAGAAAGCCGGCCACCTTGCCAACACCGCCGCCAAAAGCTTTAATCGCGGGTTGCGCTCGGTCTATTTCACCATTGCAGCACTCACATGGCTGATCGGTTCATGGGCCTTTATCGCGGCCACGCTGATTACCATCTGGGTGCTGTACCGGCGCGAATACGCCTCACAATCTCGGGGGATTATCGAGGGGTAAGATGATCCTGCCATTCTTCAACCGAATTTGGCACCCGTCTCAATGCGCCTCGGCCCAATTCGCCCCCTGCCCTGCATCGACAACCAGCGGCACATCCAATTCCACCGCAGGCATCGCCGCCCCCTCCATCACATCGCGCACCACTGAAATGGTTTCCTCGACGGCCGCCTTCGGCACCTCAAAAATCAGTTCATCATGCACTTGCAACAGCATCTTGCAGGGCAGATGCGCCGTAGCAGCAGGCATCCGCACCATAGCGCGCCGGATCACATCTGCTGCGGTGCCCTGAATGGGCGCGTTGATCGCCGCGCGTTTGGCAAAGCCCGCGTGCGGGCCCTTGGCGCTGATGTTGGCAGTGTGAATTTTGCGGCCAAAAAGGGTCTCAACATATTGGTGTTCCTTGGCAAAGGCCACCGTTTGATCCATGTATTCGCGGATACCCGGAAAGCGTTCAAAATAGGTGTCGATAAACGCCTGTGCCTCTTTACGCGGAATACGCAGATTGCGCGCCAGACCGAATCCCGAAATTCCGTAAATCACCCCAAAGTTAATCGCCTTGGCTTGACGGCGCACCATCGGATCCATGCCCTCGACCGGCACGCCAAACATCTGGCTCGCGGTCAGCGCGTGAATGTCAATCCCGTCCATAAACGCTTGGCGCAGGCTGTCGATCTTGGCGATATGTGCAAGAATCCGCAGCTCTATCTGGCTGTAATCCAAGCTTACCAGAACATTGCCCGCCTCGGGTACAAACGCCTCTCGGATTTGCCGCCCCGCATCGGTGCGCACCGGAATATTTTGCAAGTTCGGGTCGGTGGACGCCAGTCGCCCGGTGCTCGCCCCCGCTATGGAATAGGACGTATGCACCCGCCCCGTTTCCGGATGAATATGGGTCTGCAATGCATCGGTATAGGTGCTTTTCAGCTTGGCCATTTGCCGCCAATCCAGCACGCGTGCTGACAGATCACTACCCTCGGCCGCCAAATCCTCCAGCACATCAACACCCGTAGAATAGGCGCCAGTTTTACCCTTTTTACCGCCCTTCAAGCCCATCTCGTCAAACAGGATTTCCCCCAATTGCTTGGGTGAACCCACATTAAAGGGCCGCCCTGCCAGCGCGTGAATATCGTCCTCCAGCCCCGCCATTTTCTGGGCGAAATTATTGGACATGCGCGACAGCTGATCGCGGTCTACCTTGATCCCAGTCATCTCCATCCCGGCAAGTACCGGAACCAAGGGCCGTTCCAACGTCTCATAGACCGTGGTAACTTTGCTGACATGCAGCTTGGGCTTGAACAGCTGCCACAGTCGCAGGGTGATATCTGCATCCTCAGCCGCATATTTCACAGCATCCTCGATTGGCACCATGTCAAAGGTTTTCGCGGATTTTCCGCTGCCAATCAGGGTCTTGATCGGCACCGGCTTGTGATCCAAATAACGCTCGCTTAGGAAATCCATGCCGTGGTTGTGCAAACCGCCATGCAACGCATAGGATAATAGCATGGTGTCATCAATCGGCCCGATATCCACCCCATAACGACGCAGGATTTTCATGTCGTATTTCATGTTCTGCCCGATCTTGAGGATGGCTTCATCCTCCAGCACAGGGCGTAAAATCTCCAAAGCCTCCTCCAGCGCCATCTGCCCGCTCGCAAGCGTTGCAGCGCCAAACAAGTCACCCTCTCCGTCACGATGCGCCAACGGGATATAACAAGCCTCTCCTGCCTCGACACACAGGCAAATCCCTACCAGATCAACCTGCATTTCGTCCAAACCGGTGGTTTCCGTGTCTACCGCCACATAGCCGCGCCCGCGAATGCGCGCGACCCACTCCTGCAACATCGCTGCATCGGTTACGCAAGTGTAGGTCGCATCGCTGATGGGGGGCTGTGCGACAGCACCGCTTTGAACGGGGGTCGATCCCCCGTTTACCGCGATTTCCGGCATCACCGGTGCTTCGACCCCCAACTTGGAGGCGATCCGCGCGGACAAGGTGCGAAACTCCATTTCCCCGAGGAACCCCAACAGGGTGTCCGCATCCGGTTCAACCACTGCCAAGTCGTCAAACGAGACATCAACCGGCGTGTCCAGACGCAAAGTAACCAACTCGCGGCTAACCCTGATCTGGTCCGCCTTCTCAATCAGCGTCTGGCGGCGTTTGGGTTGTTTGATTTCCGCTGCCCGTTCCAGCAGCGTATCGAGATCACCGTATTCGTTAATCAACAGCGCCGCCGTCTTGATCCCGATCCCCGGCGCACCGGGCACATTGTCAACACTGTCACCGGCCAGCGATTGCACATCAATCACCCGCTCGGGCTGAACCCCAAATTTCTCCTCGACCTGCTCACGCCCGATATGTTTGTTCTTCATCGGGTCGAGCATTTCAACCCCGCCCCCCACCAGCTGCATCAAATCTTTATCCGAGGAAATGACCGTCACCCGCGCGCCTGCATCACGCGCCTGATCCGCCAGGGTGGCAATGATGTCATCTGCCTCAAATCCCGTCATCTCGATACACGACAGGCCAAAGGCGCGGGTCGCATCGCGGGTCAGGGGAAATTGCGGCACCAGATCCTCTGGCGCGGGGGGGCGGTTGGCCTTGTATTCGGGATAGATATCCGAGCGGAAAGTCTTGCCCTTGGCATCGAAAATCACGGCTACATGGGTCGGTGCATCGCGCCCCTTCTGATCCTCGACAAACTTGAACAGCATATTGCAAAAACCGGCCACAGCCCCGATCGGCAAGCCGTCAGAATTGCGCGTCAGGGGGGGCAGCGCGTGATAGGCGCGAAAAATAAAACCCGATCCGTCGATCAGATGTAAGTGGTGACCTTCGCCAAATTCCGACACGGGCATTTCCTCGTTCAATTTCCCCAATCAGAGAAACCTAAATGACAAAGCCCACATTTACGATAGCCATTTTCACCTTTCATCAGCAAAGAGCGCCCGCAGCGCGCCGCAAATGCCAAAGCTTTTGCAAAGGTGGAATAATCAAACGTGTGGAGCTGGGCCTAGAGCTGGAACCTGACCAATCTAATGCCCCGCGCCCGTTTTCAGAACATAGCGGCATTCGCAATAGGGGCAGTCCGTATACCCCGGATCACGGGGGATTTGCAGCCAGACGCGGGGGTGCTCTCCGCCGCCATCACAAGCGATGCGGCTGGTCTCTACGTCTACAATTTCTTGCACTTTATCGGTCATGGCTTTGCTCTGGCTCTGGATTGAATCGCTAGCATCCTAGCGCCCAGACAAGGGCGCGGCAATGGGTTTCGACTAGCGACGCCCGGACATGCGCTTGACGCTGGGACGACGGCCAACCGCCGCTTCCCTGATCGCTATGTAAACGCCCGCGGCCATGATTAGGGAAATGCCCAGCCAGGTGATCGCATCGGGCCATTCCTGCCAGATCAGCAAGCCCCAAAGCACCGCAAGCGGCATGGCAACATATTCAAACGGTGCAACCAGCCCCGCGGGGGTTCCGCGATAAGCCAGTGAAATTGAGTACCCCCCAACCCCGCTGAGAACCCCGGTTGCCACGAGAAAAACCCAGTCGCCCGATTTGGGCCAAACCCAGGCCCGCAGCAAAAACTCCAGTGAGATATTGTCTTGCACGACAAAACGCCCGTCCCCGACCACCAGCCCGACCAGCGCAGAAACCACAAGAAAGGTCATTTGCAGATACATTGCCATGGTAGAGGCTTTCTCGGCGAACCCCATTGAGCGGGTCATGGTCTGCATACTGGCATAGGCAACAGCCGCAATCAGGGGCAGCAGCAGCACGAGACCAAAATCGGTACCGCCGGGGCGTACCACCACCAGCACTCCAACCATCCCGACCAGCACCGCCACCCACCGCCGCAGCCCGACATATTCGCGCAGAACAACCACCGACAGGCCAGTAATCACCAGAGGCGCAACAAAGAAAATCG
>JAHRVG010000132.1 GCA_019090795.1 Paracoccaceae bacterium
CGAGATCTACACTTCTAGCTTCGTCGGCAGCGTCAGATGTGTATAAGAGACAGCCCTTGATCAAGATATCGTCGCCATCCGGCGTGAACCGCGTTTTCAAGCCCGTGGCATCCGATCCTGCATTGGGTTCGGTGATCGCCAGCGAGGCCAATCCGCCCTCGGAAATACATGGTAACAGGCGGGCGCGTTGCTCATCATTGCCAAACTCAACCAGCGGTCCCATTGCATGAAAATTGGTGGCATAGATGATGCCGGTTGCTGCGCAGGCCTCGGAAATCAGTGACACGATTTCCAGGTAAAGCCGATAGGACGTTGGCGCACCGCCGAATTCTTCGGGGATGAAAACCGTGTTCAGGCCCAGTGCATTCAAGGCCTCGACGTTTTCCCAAGGAAATTCGCCTGTTTCATCAAACCGCGCAGCATTGGGGGCGATAACCGTGTCAGCGACACGGGCCACCTGATCCAGCATCAGGCGTTCATCATCGCTCCAGTTTCGGGTGGCCTCGATTTGGTCAAACAGCGTTTTCAATGGTTCATCCCCTGTCCACCGTCGATGTAGATTGTCTCGCCCGTCATAAAGGCGATTTTCTCGGCGAAAATCGCAGATACCAAACGGGCGACTTCTTGTACAGCACCGGGGCGGCGCACCGGAATCCGCGAGGCCATCCAGTCGCGCACCTTGGGTTTGGCCAGAAAATCACGGTTCAAATCGGTTTCGATGTAGCCCGGCGCCACATTCATCACCGTTATCCCATCCGGTGCCCATTCAACTGCGAGGCAACGGGTAATCGCGCCCACCGCCGCTTTTGAGGCGCAATAGGCGAGGTTGTCGACAACGCCCAGTTTATCAAAGAATGATCCGATATTGACGATTGCACCTTTGCTGGCATTTAGATGCGGGTGGATTTCACGACAGGCCACCATGACGGATGTGGTATTCAACGACATCACTTTTTCATAGTCAGGCGTTTCAATCGCGGCACTTGGGCCGCCCATGTGGATGCCCGCACAGTTGATCAACCCGGCAATCGGACCTTGCGCGGCGATTTCGGCAAAGACCTGTTTCACGCGGTCCTCATCCGTCATATCACAAACATAGCCCGTGCCCGCAGGCGCATCGCCCGAGCGTGACAGGCAGGCCATATCAAACCCGCGTTTTGTCATTTCCATTACAATCTCGCGGCCAATACCGCGACTGCCGCCTGTTATAATGATTGTTCCCTTAGGCATCCTTAATCTCCGCTTTACGTTTTTCTTCAAAGACCGCCATGCCTGCCTCGGCATCGCTTGCGCGAACAATGCCGGACGACAGGCCAGTGATTGGCTCTGGTCGCTCAACTGTCAGAATTGCGAACGCCTGTTCGCTAGGTGGTTTTATTTGCATTTCATTCCATCTTTGCGTTGAAACGAATGGCCTTGGGAACAAGGCTTCCGTTCGCCAATTGGGTTTCCAACTCGCGTTTTAGAATTTTGCCGGATGCCGTTAACGGAAACTTTTCCATTGTGATGAAATATTCCGGCATGTCGAATTTCGACAACCCCGCCTGTTGCAAATGGGCCAGAGTTTCATCGCCACTCAGGCTGCCCATGATGGCCAAGCAGACCTTTTCGCCTAAACGATCATCGGGCACGGCAAAGGCGGCGGCATAGTCAATCGCGTCACTGCGCAGGGCCAGTGCCTCGATATGACTGGGATAGATGTTGTGCCCGCCGCGAATAATCAGGTCTTTCAACCGCCCCTTGATCTTCAGGTTTCCGGCACTGTCGAATTGCCCCAGATCACCGGACAGAAACCAACCGCTACTGTTAAAACTATCCTCGGTCGCGGTCTGATTGCCAAAATACCCAAGCATCAACAACGGCCCGCGCCCGCCAATCTGGCCGATTTCGCCAACGGCGGCGGGGGTATCGGGGTCGTCTGCGTTGAAAATGCACACCTCATAGGCCGCACCGCCGCGCCCGCAGGTGGAAATCCACACTTGTGGATCGTCATCGGGATGGGTGTATTGATGCGAAGAACTTTCGGTCATGCCATAAACATTCTGCGGTCTGATGCCTTGGGCAACAAAGGCTTCGGCCACCACTTCGGGGATGGCCGCGCCTGCCATATAAAATTGATTTACCTGCCCCAAACGATCCAACCCACGCGCAGCTTGTTCAGCCAGAATATCCATCGCATGGGTTGGCACACCCATCACATAAGTCGCACCAGTTTCCAAAACCCAGTCCAGCCGTGACACCCCTTCAGGCGCATCATCCAGCACATATTGCCCACCACAAACCAGCCATTGCGCCACCCCGACCCAAGCAATGTGGTGCGACACGGGAGAGAGACTGAGCAGCACACAGTCACGTCCAAGCCCCCAATCGGCCACCAGATCACGGGCATTTGCCAAAAGCGTATTATCCGAATGCATCACACATTTAGGGGGGCCCGTCGTACCTGAGGTAAAGGCAAGATAGGATATGCTGTCAGGATTGGAGCACGCATTGCCAAGGTCCGTTACGGGTGATTCCGGCAGGGTCTCTGGTGTATAGGTCTTTTTCAGAAACGGTAGGTCGCCCAGCATTGCAGTAAAACCCTGATCCGCACGGTCTGCGCCCCAACCGGGTTCAGTTACCAAGGCGGCAGTGTTTAAACGGGTCAACAGCTTGACAATTTCGGCGCAAGTATGGGTGCGATGGAGCGATGGATTGCAGGCGAGCCCTTCGCGGGCGCAGGCTAGAAAGGTGATCACCGCTGCCGATTTATTCGACATCCACAGGGATACGCGATCTCCTGCAACCAACCCCTGAGCGCGCAAATCGGATGCCATCGCATCAACGCGGGTCTGCAATTGCACCCAACTCAGCGACACCGCACCATCACGCAGTGCCACAGCATCGGGCGTTTGCCGCGCGTGACCCGCCATTAGCGAATAGAACGTATCATCTTTCCATGCACCGCTTTGATAAAAGCGTTTGGTCTGGGCGGGGTCGTGCAGGGTCAGATAGGGTTTCACAGGGTTACCTTCCGAATTTTTCGGGATCAGGATTGCGGCGCTCGTCGAACGAGGCTTTCATCTCTTTGGATTCTTCGGTGGTTAGGTATTGGCGAAGCAATTGGTCATGGGTAACGCGCGACATACCGCTGACCCCGCCGTGCCGTACGTTAAACGCGCTTTTGATCGAGGCAATGGCAAAGGGCCCGCGATTGGCGATGGTTTCGGCCATTTCCAGCGCAGCTTCCATCAGCTTGTCATCGGGTACAACCTTGTTGATCAAGCCAATCCGCTCGGCCTCGGCTGCTGATAATTTGGGGTTCAGCATCCACATTTCCTTGGCCTTTTTCTTGCCAACCAAATCTTCAAGGTACCAAGTGCCATAGCCCGCATCAAAGGAGCCCATCATCGGCCCTACCTGTCGAAAAATCGCGCTTTCCTTGGCCACAGTCAGATCACAAACCACCTGTAAAACATTGCCGCCACCAACGGCAAAACCATTCACCGCTGCGATGACCGGTTTTTGCAGACGATCAATGGCTTCATACATTTCCAGCGTGGGCAAAACCCCCGCATAAAGATGGGTGTCCTCCATCCCGTCTTTTTGCCCGCCGATGCAGAAAAACCGATCCCCTGCACCGGTCAGAATAACCGCACGGGTGCGCGTTTCGCGGCGGATACCCTCAATGCAATCACGGATTTCATGGCACATGGTTTCGGTAAACATGTTGCCGTTGTCCGGACGGTTGAGGGTGATGATCCCAATTGGGCCACGTTCTTCATAAATGATTTGCTCATAGCTCATCTTTGTGTCTTCCTGACTATTTTTCTGTTTTGTTTTCGATATCTAGGGTGGCGAGAACCTGTTCAGTGTGCTCACCGTGCAAAGGCGGCATGGATTGCGCAACGCCAAAACGCGCATCAATCTGGATTCCCAAACCGATTTGCGGCATGATCCGTTCACCATCATCCAGCATGTAAAACATCCCGCGATCCTGTAGCGCTTTGTCCGAGGCGACCTCGTCTACCGCGTTGATTGGTCCGGCGGGCACCCGCGCCTTGCCAAAAATATCCAACCAGTCCGCGCGGCATTTATCCCTTAATTGGGTCTGGATATCGGCAACAATTTCCCCGCGCTTTTTGCGGCGATCGGCGTTCGATCCGAATCCTTCGCAGGATGCAAATTCAGGTGCACCTATCGCGTCCCAAAACCTCTGCCAGATACCATCGGTGCCCAACCCAAGCGTGATCGGTTTGTCTGCGGTTTCAAAAGCCTGATAAATCGCGATCACGGAATCCGTGCCTCCGGTGCGAGTTGGCACCTCTCCCGAACCAAGGTAGGATGAAATCCGGGCTGTTAAAAACCGTGTCATGCTATCCACAAGGGCAACATCTATCAGATGACCCTTGCCCGTGCGCAAACGGTCAAACAAGGCAGCAATGGTTGCCATGGCGGCATCCTGCCCCGCCAACATATCCGCCGCCGGAGCACCGACTTTCTGGGGTTCGCTATCGGCAGCACCTGTCACATCCATGATGCCGCTATACCCCTCGGCAATCAGGTCATAGCAGGCGAGGTCTGCGCGTGTGCCCTCGAGGCCAAATCCGGTGATCGAGGTGAAAATCAAATCAGGACGGTGCTGTTTCAGGGTCTCGTAATCCAGCCCCAGCTTTTTCTGCACCCGTGGGGGTTGATTGGTCACCACAACATCAGCACTAGCTACCAATTTGGCGATATAGGCCCTGCCCTGATCGGTTGTCAGGTCGAGAACAACGCTCTTCTTTCCCCGGTTCACGGAAGCAAACCACAGGGATTCCCCCTCAAGAAACGGCGGCCCCCAAGCGCGGGTATCATCCCCACCACCCGGGCGCTCGATCTTGATTATCTCGGCCCCCATATCCGCCAATAACATCGTGGCGTATGGCCCGGCAATCGAGGTCGTAAGATCAACAACGCGAATGTCTTTTAACAGGTCAAACCCTGCACCCGGTGGAATTTTCGGGAGGTCATCCATAGGTAGTTTGGTCGGCATCAATATTCTCCGAAATTATAATGCGCTCGTGGAGCACAGTCAGTTTTGAAAAGTGCGATAAACATGGTTTTCGGATGCGGCGGCAGGATCGACAAAAACCACAGTGGCGGGCGGTGATATTCGGGAAGTTAAACTCATGTCAGATCAGGCCTTCTTCTTCCAGAACTTCGCTGGCAACGCGAAATGCGTCGATCGCGGCGGGCGCACCGCAATAGGCCGAGACCTGAAGCAAAATCTCCTGAATTTCCTGCACGCTGAGACCGTTATTCAAAGCCCCGCGCAAATGCAGTTTGAGTTCATGAGGCCGGTTGAGCGCCGCAATCATGCCAAGGTTGAGAATACTGCGGGAACGGCGATCAAGGCCGGGCCGGTTCCAGATGTCGTTCCAGCAATTGGTTGTGACAAGCTCCTGAAGGGGCTGGGTAAAATCCGTGGCGCCCTGAATAGCCTTGTCCACGTATTCGTCGCCCAAAACCTCTCTTCGGGTTTTTAAGCCATTAATATACTCGGCTGATTGCTCGGTTTTTTGGTCCATTTTTCTTCTCACCTATCCAAATATTATTATCGCTGACCGGGCACCGGATACCAGTTCCCCTATATGTGCAAGTATTTGTCCTGAACTTCATGATTGTCGCTCAGCTCTTGCGCGGTCCCTGAATACACCACCGCACCCTTTTCCAGAACATAACAACGATCTGAAAGGGAGAGAACAAAATCAAGGTTCTGCTCGGCCAGAATGATCGAAAGTCCCGCAGCCTTCAGTTCCCGGATTTTCTCGGCAATGTCGGCGACGATCAAAGGGGCCAGCCCCTCGGATGGCTCATCCAGCAGCAGCAATTCCGGATTTCCCATCAACGTGCGACCCAAGGTCAGCATTTGTTGCTGACCGCCACTCAACAGCCCGCCTTTGCGATCCTCAAATCGCTTTAGATCAGGAAAGAAAGAGAAAACGCGCTCCTCATCCCACGCCTCCCGCCCCTCACGCACCGGCAATCTGGCCACATCCAGATTCTCTGCCACTGACAGGCCAGAGAATATCCGCCTGTCTTCGGGAACAAACCCGATCCCGTCTTTGGCATTCACATGTGGCTTACGTCCCAGAATTTCCTGACCCTTCCATAAAATAGAGCCGGATTTTGGTGCCGTCAGCCCCATGATGCCACGCATCGTTGTCGATTTTCCAACACCATTGCGGCCAATAAGCGAAACCAGCTCACCGGGCTTGACGCTCAGAGATACCCCGTGCAGGATTTTGCTAAGCCCATAGGAAACATGCAAATCTTTGACTTCAAGAAGATCCATGGATCACTCCTTTCCCAGGTAAATGCGTTTTACCTCTTCGTTGTCACGGACTTCGTCAGGAAGGCCGGTGGCAATGATTTCACCATGATGAAGAACCGATATACGATCGGCAATTTCAAAAACCACATTCATATCATGCTCTGTGAACAGCAAAGTCAGATTGCGCTTTTCGACAATTTCATTGATCAGAGCGATGCTGGCTTTGGTTTCGGAAATCGACATGCCTGCCGTGGGTTCATCCAGCAGCAACAGCTTGGGGTTGGCCGCCAAAGCGACCGCCAATTCCAGCTGTTTTTGGCGACCATAGGCCAGCTCTCCGGCACGCCGGTCAGCCTCGTCCTCCAGATTGACCAGTGCCAATAGCTCCATCCCTTCATCGTGGTAAAGTTTGGCCGCCTGCCGGAACGGGTTGAAATGCAACTTGGCATGGACCAGCAACGCGACCTGAACGTTCTCAAACACAGTCTTGCGCGGAAAGATGTTCACCCGCTGGAATGAACGGGCCATGCCGACATTGACGATATCATGCGGCCTCATCTTGTTCAGCTTTTTGCCACGAAAGGTTACCGACCCCTCCTCAGGCGTGATCAAACCGCTGACAACGTTGAACAGGGTCGTTTTACCAGCCCCATTCGGCCCGATGATCGCGTGGGTCTCGCCCTCTGCGACGGTCAGGTTGACCTTGTTTACGGCCACAAATCCACCAAACATCTTGGTCGCATTTTCGACTTCAAGCATCATCATCTTGCCGCCCTCCGATCCGTTTACTGACAGATCTGACAAGCCCGTAAATCCCCTCGGGTGCAGCCAGAACAACAATCACAAGAACAACACCCACAAACACTTGCCAGTATTCGGTGTATTGCCCGATCGTGACCTCAAGCAAGGTCAGCACCGAGGCCCCGAGGAGCGGGCCGATAAAGGCGTGCATCCCCCCCAAAAGCACCATGATCAGCACATGACCAGACTGAGACCAGAAAGCGGTTTCTGGATACATCCCGCGCACATACAGCGCCAGAAGTGTGCCCGCGACACCGGCAAATGTGCCCGCGATGACAAAGGCGATCAACTGCATACGCCGCACATTCACGCCCAGAAAACTGGCACGGGTCTGGTTCTCGCGGATGGCGATAAACACCCGGCCCATCGTCGAATTACCGATAATCATCAGCACAATGATTGAAACCGACACCACCCCAAGCGTAAACAGAAAAAACGTAAAATAGTTGCCCAGAAATTCGGGAACAGCGACGCCGACAAAACCGTCATCACCGCCAGTCACGGATTTCCATTTCAGGGCAATCGCCCAGATCAACATGGAAAAAGCCAAAGTCAGCATCGAGAAATAAATTTCATTCAGCCGAACACAAAAGAACCCGATCACCAGCGATGCCGCCGCCGTTAGCAAAACAGCGCCAACCATGCTAACGACCAGCGGCAACGCCAAGGTCGTCAGGAAATAGGCACAGGCATAGCCGCCGATAGCAAAAAATGCCGCATGACCAAACGAGGCGGCCCCAAGATACCCAACCAGAATATTCAGACTGGTTGCCAGAAGACCAAAGATCAGGATTTGCGTTGCCAATTCAACACTGTAGCGTGACCCCACGAAAGGCAGGATCAACAGCCAGACAAAGGCAACGATCAGCACATAGATTTGAAGTCGGTTTGTCATCAGTGGCGCTCCTCGTCTGCATGGCCAAACAGGCCCCAGGGTCGGATAAGCAGCACCGCAAGCATCATGATATACACCAAGACGATCTCCCATTCATTGAAGATGAGTGTCCCAAACACTGTGAGGGAGGACAGGATCAGCGCGCCGACAAAACTGCCCCACAGACTGCCCAACCCGCCAATGATGACGATAATGAAACAGTCGATTATGATCAGCCCGTCCATTCCCGGATCAACCGCAATGCGGGGGGCCGCAAGTGCGCCACCCATTGCCGCCAACATCGAGCCAAAGACGAATACCGCCGAGAACACCAGCTTCACATCCGTGCCCAAAGCGTTGAGCATTTCACGGTCCAGTCGCGCAGCGCGGATCAACCGCCCCCAACGGGTCTTTTCCAGTGCCAGCCACAGCCCTATGGCCAGAACCGGCCCCACCACCGACAAGAACAACATATACGCCGGGTAATAGGAAATACGCAGGTTTACCGCGCCCTTAAAGGCGGGCGGGTAGGAGATCGAGTGTTGTAACGGCCCCCAGATCATCTTGACCGCATCCTTGAAGATCAGAACCAGGGCGAATGTGAACAGCAATTGCAGCAGATGCTCTTTGTCATACAGATGACTGAGCAAAAAACGTTCGATGAAAAATGCAACAACGCCCATAACCAGAGCCGCAGCCGCCACACCAACAAAGAAACCGGTGGTGGTATTGCCGATCAGATTTGTCGTGGTCATCAGCACATAGGCCCCGACCATGTAGAACGCGCCATGGGCGAAATTCACCACGCGCAACACTCCAAAGATCAGCGTCAGCCCCGCGGCAATGATGAATAGGTTCATCCCAAGTGCGAAAGAATTCATCACTTGAATGAACATGAATGTCGGATTTGAAAACATGAAGCCCCTCCCGGCTCATTATGTCGCCACATCGCGGCGCATATATCCGGGGCCAGCAGGCCCCGGACAACTTTTTATGAAACCAAGGCTATCACTCGAGATACTCGGCAGGAGACATCTGTTTGGCCTCAGAGCCAGACACTGTCACCATTGGCCCCCAGAATTCACCGGTGTTGGTACGATGATTGTTGGGGTCGATGGTGCGCGTACCAAGGGGGGTATCAATCGACAATCCGACAAGCGCCTTAGCTATTGCCTGCGGATCAGCACTCCCCGCTTTGCGGACGGCTTCGGCAATAAACTGGATCGCAATATAGGTGGTCACCGGATACATTTTCGTTTCCTTGGTGCCCTCGATTACGGCCAGATCTGCCAGGAACTTCTTGTGGGCATCCGAACCTTCAGCGTACCACAGATCATAGGCAGCGGCATACATGCCCTCGGGATAGTCACCTTTCAGCGCGCCAGCCATCTCGGACGAACCGACCTCGGCCCCCCAGACAAGTTTCTTGGTTTCGAAAATGCCAAACGGGCCAGCCTGTTTCATGTAGGCGATGAAACCGCCCCCCCAGACAGCACCGGCAACCGTGTCACAATCCGAACCCATCAACTGGCTGATCACCGCGCTATAGTCAGTTGTGCCAAGCTTGACGTGAAATGTGTCTACAATTTCGATGCCATCCTTGAGGTTTTTAGCAAGCGAGTCGAACAAGTCGTGGCTGTAGGCATAATCAAAGCCGGAAACACAGACTTTTTTGGCCCCTACAACGGACAGGGCATCGGCCATCTGACGACCCTCAGAATCGGTGGTCGCAGCAAGCTGGAAGATGTAGGGATGCAACTTGGACGAGGTCAGAGCAGCAGCCTTGGCGATGGGTGCCAACAACGGAATCTTCTCTTGTTTCGCCAGTTCCGAGATTGCCAGCGTAGCACCTGAACTAACCGCGCCCACCAAAACGTCGACGCCCTCCTTGGTGATCAGTTCCCGTGCCGCTGCAACTGAGACGTCCGGTTTCAGCTGGGAATCGCGCACGAAATACTCGATTTTCATCCCGTTGACGCCACCGGCTGCGTTGATCTCATCAACCGCCATTTTGACGCCGTTAACCGCCGGCACACCATAAGATGCCCCACCACCGGAAACCGGCATCAGAATGCCAACCTTAATTGTTTCCTCGGCATAAGCTATGCCGGACGCCATCATCATTGCGGCCGTTGTTGCGAACACTGTATTTTTAAACGATTTTGCCACTTTTTGGTCCTCCCATTAATTGTAGCAATTGACGCCCGTTGAGGCATCCTTGGTTTAGTCACGTCTCGATCGGATCTTGTGCCTTCTTGAGGAACCCACGACAGTTAGTTTGCCAACAAGTTCGTTTCTTCCCGGTCCGGTTCTTTTGCCGAGCCTCGTACTCAAAGTCTGGATGCGCACCACTTTATGCTACTGGCAAAGCTGGTTTCGCGCGTATGGAATTCTGTCTCCTTTCTTGTACTCCCTGACTGTTTTAATCTCTCATTATTTTGCCCACCGGAGGTTCCCACCCTAAAAGCTTGCTGATAGGATTAGTCCTCTTCCTAACCTCCGGTATCGGTGTTATTTTTCAAGCGCTGCAATGTGGCCTCGAACGTGCCGTTCCCCTTGTCTGACAACACGCCGGTCAACAGATTTTCGAGGCTGGCCGCAATGTAATCGTCCAGACTAACCCGAGAGCGCAGATACCAGCTCTTTAGTGCCCAGCCGTGGGCAATCAGCACCAGTTGATAAATCAGTACATCAACATTCAAGGGGCGGATGAGACCCGCCTCCATGCAGCCATCAATTACATCGGCGACAATCGCGTTGGTTTCCAGTTCGCGGTTCTGAATGATCTGACGTCGATTGACTGACAATGATTTGGTCGATCGGTAAGCCAGCACCGTCGCGGCACTCAGCCGGTCAACAACGCGGCAATAGGCGTCTACGGTTTTCATCAGCCTGAGCATGGGATCCTCAATGCCCTCAATTGCCTTTGGAATTTCCTTGACATAGCCCTCGACCACCTGCAGCAGCACGAGCAGCAGAATATCCTCTTTTTCGCGAACATAAAGATAGACAAGCCCCGGACTGATCCCCGCCTGCTTCGCAATTTCTTTGATCGTTGTGCGGTAAAAACCTTTCTTCGAAAATAATTTGGTCGCGGCCGCAACGATCTGTGCGCGACGCCGTTCAACCAGAGCAACGTCTTCAACTTCCGTTACCACTTCGGAATCTATCATCGAAGCTTCCTCTTTTTCGTTCATCATCTGCCCTCCGCTGGGATTTCAAGTGCATCCATTCCTGCGCAGTCGAACGGGGCCCCAAAGGCCGAGTATCCACCATCGACAGGAATAATTGCTCCTGTAACATAGGATGCCTGATCCGAGACCAAAAAGGCGATGACATCGGCTATTTCCTCGGGTGCGGCCAGCCTGCGCATCGGTGTACGCGCCTCGATGCCTCGGGTGTCAATCTGCCCGCTCGCGATCAGACCCTCGACCAGCGCCGTGCGGACATAGCCCGGTGCCACCGCGTTCACCCGAATGCCCAAAGCAGCCCATTCGCATGCCAGCACACGGGTCATCATCGACACCGCCCCCTTGGCAGCTGCATAGCCGATCCGGTTCGGTATCCCCATCTGGCCGGCAATTGACGACAGGTTCACAATCACCCCGGCCCCGTTTTCGCGCATTGCTTTGGCCGCGGCACGTGACAGCAGGAAACACCCGTCCGCGTGAACCGATAGGGTCCGGCGGAACTGTTCGATCTGCTGATTCAGCGCCGGAAGCGCGCCATCCCCAATCCCGGCATTATTAACCAAAATATCAAGTCGGCCCAATGCGGCGACAGTTTGTTCCACCATTTGAGCAGCATCGCTTTGGCAAGCTACATCGCCGGGTACAGCGATGTGCCCGGCGCCCAGTGACGCTGCTGCATCTGCGGCAGCTTTCGGATCCAGATCATTCACCGCAACACGTATTCCGTCGCGTGCAAAGCGTTGCGCTGTTGCCAGCCCAATGCCAGCACCCGCCCCGCTAACCAAGGCAACTTTGGTGATATGATCCGACCCTCTGCCCATTACCGGAAACGCTCAAAATCAGGGGTGCGTTTTTCTAAAAACGCGTTGCGCCCCTCTGCCGCTTCCTCGGAATTAACAAAGCTGTTCAGCCCGTCTGCAGCCATTTTAACCTGACCGAATATATGCGCGCTATCGGCGTTGAAGGCATGCTTGAGGAACTTCAGCGCCGTCGGGCTGAGAGCCACAGCTTGCGCCGCCATTGCGCGGGCTTCCTCCATCAATTTATCGGCGGGAACCACCTTGTTCACTAAGCCCCAGTTCATCGCAGTCTGCGCATCATATTGTTGACAGAAGAACCAGATTTCGCGCGCCCGTTTCTCGCCCACGATCCGCGCCAGATAGGCAGAACCCCATCCCGCATCAAACGACCCGACCCGTGGTCCGGCCTGCCCGAATTTGGCGTGTTCAGCGGCAATCGTAACGTCGCAGATCACATGCAGCACATGCCCGCCACCAAATGCATAACCGTTGACCGCACAAATCACCGGCTTGGGAATGTCGCGGATCACCATGTGC
>JAHRVG010000133.1 GCA_019090795.1 Paracoccaceae bacterium
CATCAATCTGCGCTGGTTCTCTGCGGGAGGTTTTCCGGGGTGGGACAACGGGTTTTGGGGCGGGATGAAGGCCTTGACCTTGCCCGCAATTGCGCTGGCCTTGCCGCAAGCCTCGATCCTGTCGCGGGTTATGCGCTCCTCGCTGCTCGACATGCTGGGAGAAGACTTTATGCGTACCGCGCGGGCCAAGGGCCTGACAAAACGTCAAGCCCTGTGGCGTCATGCCTTGCGCAACGCAATGATCCCTGTGTTAACTATTATTGGCCTGCAATTCTCGTTTTTGCTGGCGGGGGGGATCATTATTGAACAGGTGTTTTTCCTGCCCGGCCTTGGGCGGTTGGTGTTCCAATCCATCTCGCAGCGCGACCTGATTGTGGTTGAAAGCGTGGTTATGTTGCTGGTTTTCTCTGTGATTATGGTAAACTTCGCCGTCGATTTGGCCTATGCTGCCGTGGATCCCAGATTGCGGGGGCGAACATAACATGAGCACGCGCCCCTCTGCCCTACGGTCCCGCAGCCTTATTTTTGGGACCATCCTGTCTGTGGTTTTTGTGGTTGCCGCGCTGCTTTCGTTTATCTGGACCCCCTTTGATGTTGAGGTTTTGAACATCGCAGGCAAGCTGAAAACCCCTAACGGGGTTAACTGGCTGGGCACCGATCATTTTGGTCGTGATATCTTTTCGATGATCATGGTGGGCGCGCGCACATCCATTGCCGTCGCGCTGGTGGCGGTGGGTATTGGAATTGTGCTTGGCGTGCCGCTTGGCTTGGCCGCGGCAGCTGCCAAGGGCAGCCTGCTGGACGAGCTTATAATGCGGGGAAACGATTTGGTTTTTGCCTTCCCGTCCTTGGTTATCGCCATCCTGATCACCGCGGTTTTCGGGGCCAGTGCCACCAATGCAATTATTGCCATCGGCATTTTCAACATCCCGGTTTTCGCCCGCCTGACCCGTAGTGGTGCCTTGTCTTTGTGGGAACGTGAATTCATCATGGCCGCGCAGGTTGCCGGAAAATCCAGCGCCCGGATTTCGTTTGAACACATCCTGCCCAACGTGATGAACCTGCTGATTGTGCAGGGAACCATCCAGTTTTCCCTTGGCATTCTGGCGGAGGCAGGCCTGTCTTATGTTGGCCTTGGTGCGCAGCCACCGACCCCTAGTTGGGGCCGGATGTTGGCCGATGCGCAAACTATGGTCAGCTTTGCGCCCCACCTCGCCTTGATTCCCGGCATGGCGATTGTTCTTACGGTTCTGGGGCTGAATCTGATGGGAGACGGGCTGCGCGATTTGCTCGATCCCAGAATCAGGAACGCGCGCTCATGAGCTTGTTGAACATCGAAAACCTGTCCCTGAATATCCACGGAACCCCGATCCTGAGGGGGGTTGATCTGACCATTGAAAAAGGTCAGATCGTGGCGGTAACTGGCGAGAGTGGTTCTGGAAAGTCCATGACAGCCCTTGCAGTTATGCAACTTTTGCCGGAGGGGTCATCTTGTAGCGGTCGCGTGGTTTTGGATGAAGCCGATGTGTTAACACTTCCTGAACCGGAACTGTGCGGACTGCGCGGCAATGATATTGGCATGGTGTTTCAAGAGCCAATGACAGCCCTGAACCCGGTGAAAACCATCGGCGACCAAGTGGCTGAGACTATCCTGATCCATAAAGCGATGGGCAAAAGTGATGCGCGTGTTCGCGCCCGGGAAGTACTGGATCGCGTTGGCCTCAATGCCGCGCAGTTTCCGCTATCCCGCTACCCGCATGAACTGTCAGGTGGCCAGCGCCAGCGCGTGGTGATTGCCATGGCGATCGCACTGCGCCCGACACTTTTGATTGCGGATGAGCCGACGACGGCGCTGGATGTGACGACGCAGGCGCAAATTTTGACTTTGCTCAAAGGGCTGGTCGATGATTTTGGTATGGGGCTGCTGATGATTACCCACGACCTTGCCGTTGTCAGCGACATGGCCGACGCAATCGTGGTAATGCGCAACGGCGAGGTGGTTGAATCCGGCCCGACAAAATCGCTGATGGCCAACATGCAACATCCCTATACCCGGATGCTGTTTGCGGCCTCGGGTCATCAAGTTGATCTGCCTGAACGCCCCATTCCCACCCCCTTGCTTAAAGTCAATAACGTTACGCGCGAATACGCATTGCCCCGAAGGAAACTCTTTGCAAAATCTGGGGTTTTTCGTGCGGTAGACAACATTAGTTTCACCTTGCAAAAAGGCGAACGCCTTGGGCTGGTCGGCGAATCCGGCTGCGGAAAATCGACCCTGACACGCTCCATTCTTGGGCTTAACCCGGTGCAATCGGGCAGCATCCAGTTGTCTGGCGAGCCGGTTTTTACCGGGAAGAAACCCAATCTTAATGTGCGCCGGAAAATGCAGGTAGTGTTTCAAGATCCTTACGGTTCTTTCAACCCGCGCCACCGTGTGGATCGTTTGATTTCCGAGCCGTTTCATCTGCTGGAAAATCCACCGAAAGGCCCGGAATTAAAGGCTGCCATCGGTGAGGCGTTAACCTCGGTTGGCCTGCAACCGGATGATTCCTCAAAATACATCCACGAATTTTCCGGCGGCCAACGCCAACGTATCGCCATTGCGCGCGCTCTGATTATCCGCCCTGAACTGATCATTTTTGACGAGGCTGTTTCTGCCCTTGATGTTTCAGTTCGGGCGCAGGTTCTGGACCTGTTGGCTGATCTTTGTAGGCGCTATTCGTTAACCTATTTGTTTATCTCTCACGACCTTTCGGTGGTGCGCACGGTCACCGACCGTGTGTTGGTTATGCAAAATGGCAAAATTGTTGAACAGGGTGAAACGGAGCAAGTTTTCACCGCCCCCCAACACCCCTATACCCGCTCTCTGATTGATGCAGCACCGGTGCTGCCCGATATTGAAGCATTGCAAAGGACTGCACAAAATGCCCCATAGTACCCTGTGGTTTGACCCGACAAAATGCTTTATCAACGGCCAATGGGTCGCGCCGATTGAAGGACGGCAATTGCCCCTTATCAACCCCTCTGATGGCACAGAAATTTGTACTATCGCGCGGGGGGATGCCGCCGATATTGATGCGGGGGTTCAAGCGGCTGCAAATGCTATGGCGGGGGAATGGGGGCGCACAAGCGCGTTGGAACGGGGGCGCATTTTGATCCGTATAGGGCAGTTGGTTCTGGAGCATGTGGCCCAGCTTGCAGAGATCGAGGCGGCCGACGTTGGCAAACCCCTAACGCAAGCCCGCAATGATGCAATCGCATTGGCCCGTTATATGGAATTCTATGGGGGGGCTGCGGATAAAATCCACGGTGAAACAATCCCTTACATGGATGGGTATACGGTTTATACGCTGCGTGAACCGCATGGGGTAACGGGTCATATCGTTCCGTGGAATTACCCGATGCAGATCATTGGCCGCTCTGTTGGGGCGGCGCTGACGATGGGTAATGCCACAGTGCTCAAGCCTGCCGAGGAGGCCTGTTTAACGGCTCTGGCCTTTGCCGATTTGGCGCGGCAAGCGGGCCTGCCGGAGGGGGCGTTAAACGTTGTACCGGGGCTAGGAGCCGAGGCCGGCGCAGCACTTTCGGGCCATGCAGGAATTCATCACATTTCATTCACCGGATCGGTTGGAGTGGGAAAGCTGATCCAGACGTCAGCCGCTGAAAATGTGGTGCCAGTGACGCTGGAGTTGGGCGGTAAATCGCCGCAACTGGTGTTTGATGATGCCGATATTGAGGCGGCTTTGCCGTTCTTGGTCAATGCTGGCTGTCAGAACGCTGGCCAAACCTGTTCGGCGTCCTCTCGTATCCTTGTTCAGCGCGGGGTTTATGATGTGGTACGCGACCAAATGGCGGCGCGATACCGGGAAATGCGGGTTGGTCCGGCGGTTGAGGATCTTAACCTTGGGCCGCTGATTTCTGCGCGCCAAAAGGAGATTGTCACCGGTTTTCTGGCACAAGGAAGTGATCTGAAGATTGCCGCTGAGGGGACGATTGTGGATCACGCGCCAGAGGCGGGGGCTTATGTGGTGCCGACTTTGTTTGACGATGTGCCTCCGGATCATATTTTGGCACAGGAGGAGATTTTTGGGCCGGTTCAGGTGCTGATCCCTTTTGAGGATGAGGCTCATGCGCTGCAAATCGCGAACGGCACCGATTTTGGCCTTGTCGCTTCGATCTGGACGCGGGACGGGGCACGGCAAATGCGCTTGGCTAAGGGGCTGAAGGCAGGGCAGGTGTTTATCAATAATTATGGTGCCGGGGGCGG
>JAHRVG010000134.1 GCA_019090795.1 Paracoccaceae bacterium
GGCGGGCAGGGGAAAATCCCGACTGGCGCAGGCGACAATTTGAGTAGCACCCAAATCATGGACCTCCATATCACGGCTGGTAATTTGGCTGCCAAGAACGCCAATTTCCGCGGAATAACTGCGCAGGCTTTGCAATACTTCGGCAGTGTTTCCGGTGCGCAATGACACAAATACCCGTGGATAGCGGGCGCGGAAACGGCCTAGAATATCGGTGATGTGGTGCGCGGAATCAACGATTATGCGCAAGGTGCCATCAACGGTTGTGCGCGATTGCGACAGGTAGTCGGTGATGCGGTCCTCGACCTCGAATAATTGACGGGTTAGTAGGAATAGTTGTTCACCCTGTTTGGTAAGGCGCACGGAGCGGTGCTCGCGGATGAACAGCAGGACATCGTAAGCTTGTTCCAGTTTGCGCACCTGTTCGGAAATGGCGGGCTGGGTTTGGTTCAGCGCTCGTGCGGCATTGGAAAAACCCCCTTGCAGGGCGACATGGTGGAAGGCTTTGAGTTGGCTTTGGTGCATGGTTTCCGGGTGCTTCATTGGTATAGGCAGAGCTTATACATCAATTCATATTGATGATTTTACATATAGGCAAGTTTGACGCAGAAACGGGGCAATTCCAACACCATTGGGGATGCCCGATATGACCGAAAAACTTGAAGCGCCACGATTGGGGGAACCCTATCTTTTGACGCCCGGTCCGTTAACCACATCCTACCGCGTCAAGGCGGCAATGTTGCGCGATTGGGGCAGCTGGGACAGTGATTTTCGTGCCATGACGGCTGAACTGCGACAGCGTTTGCTGGCGATGCTCGGTGATGGACATGAAAATTTTGACTGCGTACCGATGCAAGGCAGCGGAACATTCGCAGTTGAGGCTATGTTGGGATCTTTCGTTCCGCATGATGGAAAGGTTCTAGTGCTGGCTAATGGGGCTTATGGGCTGCGGGCGGCGGAAACCCTGCGCTATCTGGGGCGTGATCTGGTATTGCTGGACAAGGGTGACTACATGCCGCCGCGCGGTGAAGAAGTGGCGCAGATACTGGCGGGTGATCCGGAGATCACCCATGTAATTGTGGCCCATTGCGAAACGAGTTCGGGGATTTTGAACCCGATAGCCGAGATTTCAGAGGCCACTTATGCTGCTGGGCGCAAGTTTTTGATCGATAGCATGTCGGCCTTTGGTGCCGTGCCTGCAGAGGTTGCCACCATCCGGTTCGACGCGCTGGTGTCCTCGGCTAATAAATGTATCGAAGGCGTGCCCGGTTTTGGCTTTGTGCTGGCGCGGATTTCTGAACTGGAGGCAGCCAAGGGAAGGAGCCATTCGCTGAGCTTGGATGTGCACGCGCAATGGGCGCATATGAACAAGACGGGGCAATGGCGGTTCACACCGCCCACCCATGTGGTTGTGGCATTTCTTGAGGCGTTGCGGGCCCATGAGGAAGAGGGCGGGGTTGCGGCGCGCGGCGCGCGTTATGCGCGTAACCGCGATGTGGTGGTCGCGGGGATGCGCGAATTGAGCTTTGATACCCTGCTGGCGGATCGCTGGTTGTCGCCGATTATCGTAACCTTTTTCTGCCCTGCTGATCCCAAATTTGTTTTTGACGATTTCTATCGCATGATGAAAAATCGCGGATTTATCATTTATCCGGGCAAGCTGACCGTGGTGGCCAGTTTCCGGATTGGCTGCATTGGCCAGATGGATGAATATGTGATGGCGCAGGTTGTTGTTGCCGCAAAAGAATGTCTGGCGGAAATGGGGGTGGCCGATGCGTCACCGCCCGAGGCCGCCCTGATTGAAAAGGCCAAACTGGCCGCTTAACGAATGCTAATCCCGGGAAAAAAGGAAAACCCAAATGAGCACATCTTCTGAATATGTTTTTGAGCGCAGCTATCGCGGTAAAATTAAAGCGGCGATCCTTGATTGGTCCGGCACGCTGGCCGATGCTTATGTGATCGCGCCTGCTGTTGTTTTTGTCGAGGTTTTCAAGAATCAGGGCGTTGAGATTTCCATGGAAGAGGCGCGCGGCCCGATGGGTCTGCGCAAGGATATCCACATTCAAAAGTTAACGCAGGATCCGGCGATTGCAGCACGTTGGGAAGCGATCAAGGGATCCCCTCCGACCCAAGCAGATGTTGACGCAATGTTTGCGGATTTTGTGCCCGCTCAACTGGAATGTCTGCCTAAATACACGGCGCTTCTGCCCGGTATCAAAGAGGTTGTGAATGGCTTGCAGGCTGATGGCCTCAAGATCGGGGTGTCCACGGGTTTTACCCGCGTGATGGTTGATGTACTGATGAAAGATGTGATTGCACAGGGCGTTACCCCTGATGCGACCGTTGCCGGTGACGAGGTTTTGCATGGTGCACGTCCGGCACCGCATATGGTTTTCAAAAACCTTGACCTACTGGGTATTTCCGATGTGAAGTCCGTGGTGAAATGTGATGACACGGTTTCAGGTGTTGGCGAAGCGATGAACGCCGGTTGTTGGGGTGTTGGGCTGGTGCGTTATTCCAACTATATGAATATCAACACGCTGGAAGAAGAGGCCACATTGAGTGCTGAAGAAATTCAGCGTCGCATGGCGCATACCCGCAAAATTCTGGAACAGGCCGGTGCGCATTATGTAATCGACAGCTTGGTGGAACTGCCCGCAGTTATCGAGGATATCAATGCCCGCCTGGCGCGCGGCGAAAAACCTTAAGGAAACTGCCCATGGCGGCCAAACCACCAATCACGGCGCATACGGAGGGGGAATCAAACACCTCGCGTGCGCGCCGTGACTGGCGGGGTCGCCAAGGGCATCCGGCCTCGGATGCGCTATTGGCGCGCGATGCCGATGTGTTTTTACACCAGAGCCTGTCCAGCCCCTGTGTCAGCACAATTGCCAAAGCAGAGGGCATCTGGATCGAGGATTTAGCGGGCCGCCGTTATATGGATTTTCATGGCAATTCGGTGCATCACATTGGCTATGGCCACCCCAGACTTGTCGCTGCGATCAAAGCGCAGATGGATGATCTGTCGTTTGCGCCGCGCCGCTTTACCAATGAACCCTCGGTGCAATTGGCGGAAAAACTGGCGACACTTGCGCCGGAAGATTTAAACAAGGTTCTGTTTACCACGGGTGGTTCCGATGCGGTTGAGGTGGCGATGAAAATCGCCCGTGCTGCCACCGGGCGGTTCAAGACCGTTTCTTTCTGGGATGCGTTTCACGGTGCTGGATTTGGAGCGGCGAGTGTTGGCGGGGAAAGTACCTTTCGCTCTCATATTGCGGGGCCGTTGTTGGTGGGGTGCGAGCATGTCGCTCCTTTTGCCTGTTATCGCTGCCCGTACAAACATGCGGGCCCGGATTTTTGCGGATTGGCTTGTGCTGATATGGTGCGCTATGTGCTGGAACGCGAGGGTGATGTAGCGGCGGTGATCGCAGAACCGATGCGCGCGGTGCCCTACGTTCCTCCACCTGGGTTTTGGCAGTCGGTGCGCAAAGCATGTGATGACGCCGGGGCGCTGTTGATCTTTGATGAAATCCCCACGGGGTTGGGAAAAACGGGCCGGTTTTTTGCTTTTGAGCACGATAATATAGTGCCTGATATTGTGGTTTCTGGTAAAGCACTGGGCGGGGGTATCCTACCGATCGCTGCGGTGATTGCCCGTGCGGGGCTGGATGTTTGCGGCGACTTTGCCATTGGCCATTACACGCATGAGAAAAACCCGGTGACTGCGCGCGCCGCGCTGACCACGTTGGAGATTATCGAAGACGAGGGGCTGGTTGAACGGGCGGCAACGCTGGGCCAATACGCGCTGGATCGGTTGGCGGGGTTGCAGAAAAAATCCCCGATTGTGGGTGATTTGCGCGGGCGCGGGTTGATGTTCGGGCTTGAGATCGTGACCGATAAAGACAGCCGCGCACCGGCCAATGAGTTGGCCGAGGTAATTTATTACAAATGTCTGGATGCGGGGCTGAGTTTCAAGATTTCGCAAGGCTGCGTTTTGACGCTGTCCCCGCCTTTGACAATTGCGCAGGCTGATCTGGAGCAGGCACTGGAAATAGTCGAAACCGCCGTTTTGTCAGTGACCTAAAGTCATTCCTTCAACAGATATTCGACAATTTCCGTGCGTTGGAAAAAGCGGAAATTATCGTCGGCGATCAGGGTTATCCGCGTGTTACCCTGATCGTCCTGCCAAACGCTGATGCCTTCCAGATTGTCGTGGCGGCCAACGGGGGTTTGCAACAAGATTTCGCCTTGGCCAAAACCGTTGGCAGTGAGGGTGAAACGGCGGATACGGGTCGAGAACCCTTGCAGTGTTGCATAGTGGCGTTCCAGCAGATAGAAGCGCCCGTCGGGGCCAAAATCCGCACCAACAACCAGATGCTCCCCCAGACGCGGCAGCGAGAGTTTTTGATCCCATTTGCCGCCGGAATAACGGTAGACGGGGAATGGGCGGTCAAGATTTCCAGAACGTTCAGGGATGGTGTAGAGTAGGCCTTGATTGTCAATCGCGAGCGCCTCTAACGAGGAATTGTTTTGCAAGGTTTTGAAATCAGCATGGCGGGGGAGCCGCGCGGCTTTGCCTTCTATGGATTGGTAACTCCAGACCCGGTGGATGGCTTCGAATGAAACGAAAATCCGGCCATCATCGCGCACCGCGAGGCCTTCGGCATCTACCTTGTGTTTGCGCAAGGGCTTGCCTTTGGGATTGTGGATCGGGGTCAGCTGGATGTTTTCTACTGCCGTGATGGTCCCAGCGTTGCGGATAATTTCGCCAGTCATGAAATGACCCCGGTCAGAGGTCGCCAGAAACCGCTGCCCGCCGGGGTAAACATGGATCGAGGAAAAGCCGCCGAAAGCACCATTGCTGTTATTGAAGCTGAGGCTGGAAAGGAATTGCAATTCTGCGGCAGATGCGGGCAGCGCCAGCAGCAGGAATACTAGCAACAGACGGATCATTGGCTGCTCAGAACGCCCTGACACTGCCGGGGCAGATCGGCCATGACGTAATCCCGCGCACCACGTTTCTTTTTCTTTTTGACAACCTTTTTCTTCTTTTTCGGCTTCACTTTGGGTGGGGGTTGGACCCAGCTATACAGGGTCTTGTCACAGCCATCGCCGCCCTTGGATAATTGTGAAACTGTCGGTTTTTGCGTGACACAGCCGGTTGCGCCTTTGGGGCATTTCAGGCGAACATGAAAATGATAATTGTGGCCATAGTAGGGGCGGATTTTTTGCAGCCATTTCCGATTGCCCGTGGCATTCTCGCACATCCAGACCTTTGCTGGTGCGGTGATGAATATCCGGTCAACACGAGGATCAGAGGCGGCAGTCTTGAGGACATTCATGTGTTGGCGGGTCCAGTTGCCGTTTATAGCGCGGTGGTTCTTGGAGCGCACCGAGATTGATGACAGGCTTTCGCGCTCTGCGCGCGACAGGTTCAGGCGCTTGGGGGCCAACAGCCAGATGTCTGCATCCAGACCCAATTGATGGGAGGCATGGCTGGAGGTCATCGGCCCGCCACGTGGTTGTGCAATGTCACCAATATAAAGCCCTGCCCAACCGGGTTGCAGCGCTACTTGTGCGCTAAGGTCTTTGAGGTAGGCAATCATTGCCGGATGGCCATAATTGCGGTTGCGTGACAGGCGCATGGCTTGCCATGTGGGGCCGGTTTCCGCCAGGCGCTCGCCGCCAGCCAGACAGCCCTTGGCATAGGAGCCAAAGGGCTGGGCGGATTGTTTCGATGGGGCGGTCTTGGCCCCGAACAATCGGTTTGCCTTGGGGACAGATGTGGAGCTGATGCGCACGCGGGATTGGGACACCGCAACCGCTTGGGATTCGGTTTCTATTGGGTCATTACTGCCGCACGCAACAAGGCCAATCAGGAGAAGAAAACTCCAGCGCATTTAGCGATACTCCTCTGCGGACCGGACCCAGAACAACAGGACAAGACCGATTATGAACAGCAGTATTACCGGCGTCAGGCCAAGGCGTTGGTTGCTGGTCAGGGTTGTGACCAGATCTATCAACGCTGGTGCCAAAAAGGCGGTAGCACGACCGGATAGGGCATAAAGGCCAAAGGCCTCGGTTACGCGGTCGGGTTCGGCCTGATGTACTAGCATGGTGCGGGATGCCGCCTGAAGGATGCCGCCAGCACCCCCGATAACGGCACCGCAGAACATGAACAGGCTGTCAGGAAATGTGGAACCTTCGGACAGAACCGTTCCAAAAAATGTGCTGCGCGAGGTGCCGATGATCAGGGTGCAAACGATGATCAATGCTACAACGGAGCAGGTTATCACCACCTTTGGGCCATATTTCCGATCAGCGTACCCGCCGAGCCATGAGAATATCGCGCCGGTGATAATGGCGACGATGCCGAAGATACCGATTTGGGTGACAGACCAACCCAGTACGCCGGCAGCGTAGATGCCGCCAAAAGTGTACAGGCCGTTCAGCGCGTCACGGTAAAACATTGACGAGCCAAGATAGGCAGCCAGACTGGTGTTGTTAGGCAGATTGGCCAAGGTTTGTTTTAACTCACGCAAACCTTTCACTATTGCTCCGCCAGCATTTGATTTCTGCACGACGTCGGGAACCCACAAAAAGAATGGGATCAGGAAAACAGCGTACCAGATGGCCGTAAGGGGCCCGACCGAGCGTGTGCCTTCGCGGGCGGCGGCATCAAGGCCAAAGACCGGTGGGGTGCCCAGCAAGGTGAGGCCGTTTTCGCCCTCGGCTAGGAATAGCAGCATGATGATCAGTGTCAGCAGGCCGCCGACATAGCCAAAGGCCCAGCCGGATCCGGAAATACGCCCTAATTCTTCGCGGGGGCCAAGGGTGGGCAGGATGGCGTTGATCAGAACTTGTGCCAGTTCTACCGCAGCAAATCCAACGCCAAAGGCCACCAAGATAACTGAAAAATTGTTCATTCCCGGCGTAGCTATCCACAGGGATGCGGCACAGACGATGTAAACGACAGAAAATAGCGCGATCCAAGGTTTTCGCGGGCCATTACTATCGGCGATTGCGCCGAGAACAGGGGCAGAGAGTGCCAAAAACAGACCTACAATCCACATCATCCGCGCCCATAGCGCCTGACCGAGGACCGGATCACCTACGACCGAGGAAACGAAATAAGGGCCAAAAATGAACGTAACCAGCAGTGTGTGATAGGGTTGTGCGGCCCAGTCGAAGAAATACCAGCCCCAGATGGCCTTGCGGTTCGTTGGTGTGGTCATGTGTATTTCCCCGTCCGTCTTTTTGTTTGTTGACCGGATTGAACAATGATCCGCGCCCACGCGCAAGGATTTTCGGGTTGTTCAGTAAGCCGGTGGCCATTCGCGGCTGTTTTCGGCTTTAGCCCATTGATCCACCCAATCGGGCATTTTGGGGTTCCAATCAGGAATACCCATAGCCTCAACCACGCGCTGGGTATCTATGATGCCGTTTTCGTCGGTCACGGCCACGCGGTAGACTGCCGAAGACAAAGCCCGGCCATTGCGCCACATGGTTTGGTGCAGATACAAAAAACGTTTGTCGCGCCCCAGGCTGCCCGACTGCATTTCGAACCGCTGAAACATGGTAACGCGATGGCGGTAGCGCACGGTAACACCTGCCATAGACATGCCCCAACGCTGGGCACGGATCAGTTTCAGAAATCCGGCGCGCCGCGCCATCGGCAGGCGGCCAAGATCATAGAGTGACAGGGTGCGCCCGTTGTTCAGCTCGGCAAACATGTCGATATCCCACGGCCAGCAGACGTGATGTGAGACATGGACGTCACCCATTTCCATAGGTGGGGCGTTGTTAAATTTGATCAGCTCTTTGGCCAAACGGACGAACGGAAACATTGGCAGACCTCCTTTGTGATCAGTTTGGCGCGTTTTTCGGCACGGGCAAGGATGACGCGACGGTAGCTATAGGTAAAGCGGGGCTTGTCAACATGCAGGGTGAACCCTAGGTGTAGGGCAACGCAAATTTTGGAAGACTACTATGCTGTCACTTGGAATAATTCTGCTCGCCATTTTGAATGTCGCAAAATGGATTCTGATCGCTCATATTGTGATGGGATGGCTGATTAATTTTCAGGTCCTAAACATGCGCCAACCGATTGTGGCACAGCTTTATTTCGGGTTGAACAACCTGTTAGAGCCAATTTACCGCCCGATCCGGCGGTTTTTACCCACGGCTGGTGGTATGGACTTCTCGCCGATTGTTGTGTTTCTGGGCATCTTTGCCTTGCAGGTTATCATCCAGAACAACCTGCTGTGACAACCATGGGTCAAGAGAGTCGTTGTGGTGAAGCAGAGGCTCAACTGCCTTGTACGACAAATGCCCGTTTTCCCCAGAGTTGTTTTACCCGCATATCGCGGCCGCACGCTTTGCGGTAGCGTTTATAGGCGTCTTTCTTTTTGATAAGGCCAAATCGGGTTAGCACCCGTTTGTTTGCTTTGTAGTAATTTTGCTGTGCGGCATCGGCGGGGTAGAAGGGGTTGGCATCGGTTATCGGGGTGACAATGGTTTTCCCAAGTGCCTTGCTTGCCGCCTTCCGCGAGGCTTCGGCAAGCGGGCGCTGGTGGGGTTTTACGAAAAGGGCACTGCTGAATGTTTTGCCACGGTCGCAAAACTGGCCACCTGCGTCGGTGGGATCAATGGTGCGCCAGAAAATATCTAAAAGCGTTTCTAGTGAAACGATATCTGCATCAAAGGTAATCTGCACGGCTTCAAAGTGTTTGGTTCCGCCTTTGGATACCTTGCTGTAACGGGCGTTTGCAATCTTGCCGCCGGTAAAGCCGGAAACCGCGTCTACTACACCGGGGATTTTTTCAAAATCGGATTCAACACACCAAAAGCAACCGCCCGCGACGGTGAGGGTTTGCAGATCTTTTGCGCTGGCCGGAAAACTGTTGAGAATGCAAAGAATGATAGCGAGCAGCAAAGGGTGGGAACGGGTCATGGAAAGCCTAAGGGTTGTTTTGTCTGTTGTTGCTTTTGAAACCTTCAAAATCAAATAAACTCTCGGTGAGCAGGGATGGGAAATGCTGATCGCGCGCTGGTCGCAATGATTACGCAATCTGGAATGAGCCGCTTTAAGCGGCCTATCTGGCGCGAACGGGGTTGGCGCAGCCAAGAACGGCAGAGCTGGTGCCGACAGAGTTGGTATCGGCACCGAAACAAGCTACCCAGTTATCAGAAAACGACTGCCGAAAAATAGGCAGCCGTTGGCTGGTTAGCGTTTGTCGCGGGCGGCAAGCAGTTTCAGGCGCAGGGCATTTATTTTGATAAAGCCCGCTGCGTCTTTTTGGTCGTAAGCGCCAGCGTCATCTTCAAAGGTTACATGGGCTTCGGAGTACAGGGAATCCTCGGACCAGCGGCCAACAGTTTGACACGAACCCTTGTAGAGTTTCAGTCGCACAGTGCCGTTTACATGCTCTTGCGATTTGTCGATCAGGGCTTGCAGCATTTCACGCTCGGGCGAATACCAGTAACCGTTGTAGATCAGTTCGGCGTATTTTGGCATCAGCTCGTCTTTGAGGTGTGCTGCACCCCGATCAAGGGTAATGCTCTCAATTCCGCGATGTGCTTCCAGCATCACAGTGCCGCCGGGGGTTTCATAAATACCTCGGGATTTCATGCCCACATAACGGCCCTCGACAAGATCAAGACGGCCAACCCCGTGTTTGCCACCCAGCTCATTCAACGCGGTCAGCATTTCAGCGGGCGACAGGGCTTTACCGTTCAGGGCAACCGGATCGCCTTTGGCGAAGGTGATTTCGGCGTATTCCGGGGTATCGGGTGCATCCTCTGGCGCAACGGTGCGCTGGTAGACGTAATCGGGTGCTTCAACGGCTGGATCTTCCAGCACTTTACCCTCGGAAGAGGTGTGCAGCAGGTTGGCATCTACCGAAAAAGGTGCTTCACCACGTTTGTCTTTGGCGACGGGGATTTGGTTTTCTTCGGCAAAGGCCAGCAATTTGGTACGGCTGGACAAATCCCATTCGCGCCATGGGGCGATGACCTGGATGTCAGGGTTTAACGCATAGGCGGCCAGTTCAAAGCGAACCTGATCGTTGCCCTTGCCGGTTGCCCCGTGGGCCACGGCATCGGCATTAACCTCGGCGGCGATCTCAACCAGACGTTTGGAAATCAACGGACGCGCGATAGAGGTGCCAAGCAGATACAGCCCCTCATACTGCGCATTGGCGCGGAACATGGGAAAGACAAAATCACGTACGAATTCTTCGCGCACATCCTCGATGCGAATATTCTCCGGCTTGATGCCCAGCAGCTCAGCCTTGTGGCGTGCCGGTTCCAGCTCTTCGCCTTGTCCCAGATCGGCGGTGAAAGTCACCACTTCGCACCCATACTCGGTTTGTAGCCATTTCAGGATAATCGAGGTATCGAGACCACCGGAATAGGCAAGAACGACTTTTTTAGGGGCAGACATGGTTTTGGCCTCGCTATTTGACAATATCACGGGCGGTCTATGCAAATTTTGCCCGTACAGCAAGGCAGTTTGACGCCCTTTGGGAATGTCTATTTGAATATTGTGCGAAAACACGATTAAAGATGGGGAATGAACTGAAAGCGGGCAGGAACCCATGGCTGAATTTCCATCACGCGTCAGTGGTGCGGTGGCGCAGATGCGTACACTTTTTGATGCAACACCTTTGCAGCGCAACGCCTATCTGTCGGAAAAATACGGCGCGGAAGTATTCCTGAAGCGCGAAGATCTGTCGCCCATCCGTTCCTATAAAATTCGCGGGGCGTTTAATGCTATGCGCAAGGTGCTGGCCCATGATGCGCATCAGACGTTATTTGTCTGTGCCTCGGCAGGCAATCATGCGCAAGGGGTGGCCTATGTGTGCCGTCATTTTGGCGTCAGCGGCGTGATCTACATGCCTGTGACCACCCCCCAGCAAAAGATCGACAAGACCCGTGCCTTTGGCGGCGATTTTATCGAGATCGTGCTGGAGGGGGATTACTTTGACGAGACCTTGAAAGCGGCGCAGGATTATTGCGCGGCGGAAACGGGTAGCTTTCTGGCACCTTTTGATGATCCCAATGTGATCGAGGGGCAGGCGACGGTTGCCGCTGAAATTATTACCCAGTTGCGCGGTGATCCACTGGATATGCTGATCTTACCAGTGGGTGGTGGCGGCTTGTCATCGGGCATCGTGCAGTATTTCCGCGAGATCGGGCAAGAGGTGGCGTATCGCTTTGTTGAACCTTCCGGGGCTGGCAGCCTGAAGGCGGCCTTGAAGGCGGGCGAGGTGGTGACGCTCAAGCACATCGACAGTTTTGTTGATGGCGCCGCGGTGGCGCGGATTGGCACGCAGAATTTTGAAATTTTGAAGACGGTCAATCCGGATGATGTTTTAGCGGCCCCCGAGGGGCGGATTTGCGGCACAATTACCGATATATTGAACGTTGAGGGCATTGTGCTGGAACCCGCCGGTGCGCTGGCGATTGATGCGCTGCAGGATGTGGCAGCGCAGATCAAAGGTAAGCGGGTGGTTTGCGTGACCTCTGGCGGAAATTTTGATTTTGAACGGTTGCCTGATGTAAAGGAACGGGCGTTGAAATACGCCGGCTTGAAGAAGTATTTCGTGCTGCGGATGCCGCAACGCCCCGGTGCCCTGCGTGACTTTCTGCAACTTCTGGGGCCCGAAGATGACATTGCACGGTTTGAGTATCTGAAGAAATCGGCGCGCAACTTTGGTGCGGTGCTGTTGGGGATCGAGACCAAACACGCAGAGGGGTTTGCTTCGCTGTGCGCGCGGATGACCGCAGAAGGCTTTGAGTACACCGACATTACCGACGATGAAATTTTAAGCGAGTTATTGATATGACACTACTGGCAACCACCCTTTATGGTGAGGGCGCTGGAACGCCGTTGCTGATTGCCCACGGGTTGTTTGGATCGGCACGCAACTGGCGTGCATTGGCCCGTCATTTTGGCCGTTCGCGCCCGGTGGTCGTGGTGGATATGCGCAATCATGGGGCCAGCTTTTGGGATGATGGTAACAGCTATTTCGACATGGCGGATGATCTGGCGCAGGTGATTTTGGCGCAGGGTGGTCAGGCGGATGTGCTGGGGCATTCGATGGGGGGCAAGGCGGCGATGGTGTTGGCTTTGGTGCGCCCCGAACTGGTGCGCCGCTTGATTGTGGCCGATATTGCGCCAGTGGCCTATAGCCATACGCAAATGGATAACCTTGAGGCAATGCGGGCAGTTCCACTGGCAGAGGTTACGCGCCGTTCAGAGGTGGATAAATTGCTTGAGGAAGTGATATCGGAACCTGCTGTGAGGGCATTTTTACTGAGCAGTCTGGCGCTTGCGGAAGGCGGAAATCGCTGGCTGCTGAACCTTGATGCGTTGGCCAACAACATGGATTCCATTATCGGCTTTCCCCATGTGGCTAGCGCCTTTGATGGCCCCACATATTTTGTGCATGGCGGTGCTTCGGACTATGTTTTGCCCAAGCACCACAAGGCGATCGAAGCTTTGTTCCCGCGCGCCCAGTACCACCGGATAGAAGGCGCCGGGCATTGGGTTCACGCAGAAAAACCGCGTGAATTTATTGCAGTGACAGAGGCGTTACTCGGGCGTTAAGCTCTCCGAGAATTGGGCATAGAATGTCTTTGCCTAATGGGTGGGAATGAACTCCCTACGTAGCGTAGGGCCGCAGCAGGTGCTACAGCCCAGTCTAACGTATATTTCTAGGGTTTAGAGCCCCCATTTGGCCTTGGTCTGCGCAAAGAAACCCTTGGAAATCTTCAGAGTTACCCAGTTGTCTACATAATTGATCCATACTTGATCATCTTGAGGCAGGATCATCGCGATGGGGGTGGAGGAAGGGGTCTCGACACCTGGCACGGGTTCGATGCCGAATTTTTTCGCCAGTGTTGCGCCTTCGATATTGGAAGTAACGAACACGTCGGCCCGTCCGGCCAGTACTTCTTGAAACCCTCGCGCGGGGGCTTCAACCACTTTGATGTCCGCGCCTGGGTACCATTTGCGCACCAGACCCTCGAATGTGGTGCCAAGAGTTGTTGCAACTTTAACGCCCGCTTTGTTGATCGAATCGGTTCCGTTCAGGCCCGCAGGGTTGCCCTTGCCGGTGAAGGGCATGATCTGCACTGAAAGATAGCTGTTAGAAAAACCTGCGACTTTCATGCGGCTGGGCGAAATAGAGGCGGAACCGGTAACATGGTATTTGCCCGCGACCACACCGTTCACCAGTGTTTTCCAATCTGTTGGAACAAACTCAACCTCGACGCCCAGATCTTTGGCCAGCTCGGTCATCACGTCGATGTCGAAACCTTTGTAGCTGTTGGTGGCCGGGTCGCGTACGCTCATCGGGTTCCAGTCACCTGTGGTCCCAACTTTCAGGGTGCCAGCATCCAGAATTTGGTTCAGCACCGATTGCGCCTGTGCGCCTGTGGCAAGGCCCAGCCCGATAACCAGCGCAGCGGCGGTTTTCAGAATAGATTTCATGTGTTCACTCCCCAATTGGAAAAATTGTTAGGTTGATTTTAAGGCATTTGCAGGAAGAGACCACAAAAATATTTGGGCACGCGGTCACATTTGCAGGGCGAGGAAGGCCAGACTTGTCGCAGCGCCACCGATCAGGAACCACAGGGCGGCATTGCGTTTGGACGGTTTGGCCGGTTCCGGTAGCGGGATACTGCTGCGCAACAGGGCGTTTTCCACTAGTTGTGGCAATTGTGGGCCAAAGCGGGACAGGACCATGGCGGTTCGTTTCAAATCGTGGAACACGGCGCGCGGGCCAAGGCTGTCGGTGATGTATTGCTCTACCACTGGTTTAGCCACGTCCCAGATATTCAGGTTAGGATCAAGTGTGCGGCCAACGCCCTCGACAACGACCATGGTGCGCTGCAGTAGGATCAACTCGGTGCGGGTTTCCATGCCGAAACGCTCGGTCACTTCGAACAGATAGGCCAGCAGATGTGCCATGGAAATTTGCGTGGCGTCACCACCAAAAATCGGTTCGCCAACAGAACGCAGGGCTTGGGCAAAGGCATCCACATCCTGATCGGCTGGCACATAGCCTGCTTCGAAATGCACTTCGGCAACCCGGCGGTAATCTTTGCGGATGAAACCGATCAAAATTTCCGCATAGGCGCGGCGGGTGTATTCGTCGATGCGCCCCATGATGCCGAAATCCAGTGCGACCAGATCTCCGGTGCCGGATACTTTCAGGTTGCCCTGATGCATGTCTGCGTGGAAAAAACCGTCGCGCAGGGCGTGGCGCAGGAACATCTGGATGATACAGGCCGCGAGGCCCTTCATATCATGGCCTGCTGCACGGATGGCAGTGATGTCGCCCATCGGCAAGCCGTCTTCCCATTGCATCGTCATCACGGAACGGTTGGATTTATCCCAGATAATTTGCGGCACTGCAAAGCCGTCATCACCGGCGGTGTTGGCGGCGAATTCATCGGCGGCCGAAGCCTCCATGCGCAAATCCAACTCGCCGCGTACAACCGATTCGAAATGTTTGATGATTTCGGTGGGGCGCAACCGGCGTGAGGAAGGGGACAGCAGTTCGATCATGCTGGCAGAGAAATAGAAGGCGTCGATGTCTTTGCGGAATGCCTTTTCGATGTCGGGGCGCAGCACCTTGACGGCGACCAGTCGCCCGCCTTCGTGCAATCGTGCCTTGTGAACCTGAGCGATTGAGGCAGCTGCTACCGGTTCGCTGAATTCCGAGAATATTTCTTCAATCGGTGCGCCAAGTTCGCGCTCGATTATCTTGCGCGCCTCTGCCGTGGAAAATGGTGGCAATCGGTCCTGCAGAACTTTTAGTTCCTGCGCCAGTTCTTCACCAACAACATCCGGGCGGGTCGAAAGAAGTTGGCCGAATTTGATGTAGGCAGGTCCAAGGGCGGCAATAGCGCGTACCAGTGGCGGGTGGTTTGGGTCGCCCTTTAAGCCCAGCCATTTGAACGGCCATCCCAGCACCCTTGCTGCCAAGCGAATCGCAGGCGGCGCATCAAATGCCTCTAGCGCCTGTTTCATTGCGCCAGTGCGTTCAAAGGTGGCGCCTGTTCGGATTAGACGCCAGATATTCAATGGGCCACGCATGTTTTAGATTTTCCAGCCAGAGTGCAGGGCGGCAATGCCCATGGTCAGATTGCGGTATTTGGCATTTTCAAAACCAGCGTCGCGCACCATTTGTAAAAACGTGTCCTGATCGGGGAATTTGCGGATGCTTTCGACCAGATATTGATAGCTGTCCGCATCGCCTGCGATAACCTTGCCCAGTTTCGGGATCACGTTGAAGGAATATTTATCATAGGCCCATTGCATCGCAGGGTTAGGGATCTGGCTGAATTCCAACACCATCAGGCGGCCACCCGGGCGCAGCACGCGGTAGGCTTCGTTCAGGGCTTCTTGGGGACGGGTAACGTTGCGGATGCCAAAGGAGATTGTGTAAACGTCGAAAGTATTGTCCTCGAACGGCAGAGCCATAGCATCACCACAAACCCAGTCGAGATGATCCGCCATGCTGGTGGCCTCGGCCCGCAGGCGGCCAGCATCCAACATGCCTTGGGTCATATCGAATACAGTCGCATGGGCCTGGGGCGCGCGTTCAAGAAAGCGGAATGAAATATCACCCGTACCCCCCGCCACATCAAGTAGCTTTTGCCCGTTGCGCGGGGCCAGCCAATCCATCATCGCCTCTTTCCAGATGCGGTGGATGCCCATTGACATGGCGTCATTCATTACGTCGTATTTTGAGGCAACATTACTGAAAACCCCGTGGACCATACCCGCCTTAGCGTCCTCGTCTACGGTTTGGAAACCGAAATGGGTGGTTTTTTGATCTTGGGTCATGAAACAGCCTCATTCATTTGCGACCTAGATATACGTTGGAGCTCGAAAAGACCAATGGATAACGGGCGTTTTTTTGTGGGTAACTGGAACGGAACATCGGATGTTGAACAGCCCTTATCTCCCTATTTGCTTTCGTTTCAGCTTCGCCTAAATAAGGTGGGTCGCTAGAAAAGGCCGAAACCTTGCCCGAACTCCCCGAAGTAGAAACCGTGATGCGGGGCCTGATGCCTGTAATGTTAGATCAGGTTATTGCGCGTGCGGATGTGCGCCGCCCCGATTTGCGCTGGCCATTTCCCGAGCGCATGGCAGAGCGGTTGAGCCGTGTGCGAATAGAGCGTTTGCGCAGGCGGTCGAAATACATCCTGTGTGATTTGTCCAGCGGCGAAACCCTATTGATCCATCTGGGGATGTCTGGGCGGATGACGATTGCGCCCCCCGCCGATAGTCACCCTGCGCCGGAAAAGCACGATCATGTGGTTCTCGACATGGAGAATGGCGCGCGGATCACTTTTAACGATGCTCGGCGTTTTGGGGCGATGGATTTAATTCAAACTAACGGGGTTGAGGCGCATAAATTACTGGCAGTTCTGGGGCCGGAACCCTTGGGAAATGCATTTAACGAATCGTATTTGATTGCTAAACTGAAGGGGAAGAACACCCCAATTAAATCCGCATTGCTGGATCAACGTATTGTTGCGGGGTTGGGGAATATCTACGTGTGCGAAGTGTTGTATCGCTCGGGGATTTCGCCCCTGCGTAAGGCGGGGCAGTTGACGGGGGAAAAGGCGGCAAGTCTGGTCCCGATGATTCGCCAGGTTTTGGGCGAGGCCATTGATTCGGGCGGCTCCTCCCTTAAGGATTATCGCCAGACGGATGGCGAACTGGGGTATTTTCAACACAGTTTTGCGGTCTATGGTCGCGAGGGTGCACCGTGCAATACCCTTGACTGCACTGCAAAAATCAAGCGTGTGGCGCAATCGGGCCGATCCTCTTTCTATTGCCCCTCTTGTCAGAGATAACTTGAAACCGTGCACAGGCGTGGTAATGCTGGCGCACTTAGAAGCTAAAAACGAGGCCTTAAATGGGCTATGAGACCCTAATTGTTGAAGTGGAAGACCACATTGGTCTGATCCAACTGAACCGACCCGACGCCCTGAACGCGCTAAACCAGCAATTGCTCGGAGAGTTGAGCGATGCACTGGGGGCCATGTGTAAGAATGATAAGGTTCGGGTGATCGTTCTGACCGGCAGCGAGAAAGCATTTGCCGCCGGGGCTGACATCAAGGAAATGCAGGAACAGTCTTTTGTAGACATGTTCAACAGCGATTTCTTTACGGAAGATAGCGAAGCAATCTTGCGCTGTCGCAAACCGATTATCGCTGCTGTTTCAGGCTACTGCCTGGGGGGTGGTTGTGAGCTTGCAATGATGTGTGATTTCATCCTGTGTTCGGACACGGCGAAATTTGGCCAGCCTGAAATCAACCTCGGTGTTGTTGCAGGTATCGGTGGCACCCAACGTTTGACTCGTTTTGTTGGCAAGTCAAAATCCATGGAAATGCACCTGACTGGGCGTTTTATGGATGCGGAAGAGGCCGAGCGTTCTGGTCTGGTAAGCCGTGTGCTGCCAGTTAAGAAACTGATGAAGGAAGCCATGGCAACAGCCGCTAAGGTTGCTGAAAAATCACCGCTGACAGCAATGGTTGTTAAGGAAGCGGTGAATCGGGCATACGAGACGACTTTGCGCGAGGGCGTATTGTTTGAACGTCGTATTTTCCACTCCCTATTTGCCACCGAAGATCAGGCAGAGGGTATGGCCGCGTTCACTGAAAAAAGGACGCCAAAGTTTCGCGGAAAATAAGCCGCAGAAAACAGGCCGCATACCGTTGACAGGCCGTGCTTCTACTCCTACAAGCACGGTTCATCTTTCGAATCCGTAAGATCAGGAATTATATCATGGCAAACTCGCCACAAGCAAAAAAACGCGCGCGTCAAATTGAACGCCGCACCGCAGTAAACAAAAATCGCCGGACGCGTATCCGGACGTTTGTTCGTAAAGTCGAAGAAGCGATCACTGGTGGGGATCAGTCTGTAGCTGCTGCTGCACTGAAAGCTGCGCAGCCGGAAATGATGCGCGGTGTCTCCAGAGGCATTTCGCATAAGAACACCGTTAGCCGCAAAATCTCTCGCCTGTCGGCGCGGGTTAAAGCGATGAGCGTTTAAAACAGTTTTACAACTGTTGTATTAGAAACGGGGCTGATTTCAGCCCCGTTTTTTTTACGTTCAATTATTCATTGTTTTGAATGTTCTGTTTTTGGACGCCTTGTTTGAAGCCGACCATTTGACTATACATATTTAACCGCTACGGGTTCTGCCCCTGTGGCTTATCTACAGCAAGAGCACTTTGTTCTCCGCCCCTAGATTGAGGCGGATATTTGCTATGAACTACATAAATTCTCCATAATTTCAGTGTGTTGCGGTCGTTTCGCGATTCGAAAACTAAATACGAGTCAACAGATAAGATTCATTGAAACGTCTCGCAGCCCTTTGCTAGTTTGCCAGAGTGAATCAGACACAGCGACAGAATCGAGATAATTCCTCCATGCTAAATACGGTTTCAGAAGTATCGCCATTGGCAACGTGGGAAGCATTGGAAGCAGATCCGCGCGCTGTTTTGGTGGATGTACGTACAATGGCTGAATGGTCCTATATTGGCATTGCCGACCTGACGAGCCTTGGTAAAGCGCCCCTTCTTCTGGAGTGGATGCGCCTGCCAGGAATGGTGGTGAATGACCGCTTCACAATGGAACTGTCAGAGCAGTTAGCAGGCGCTGTGCCTTCTAGCATATATTTTTTGTGTCGCTCTGGTGTGCGTTCATTGAGTGCGGCGCAAGCAACTGCAGAGGCCTTTGCTGCAAAGGGCCAATCTGTTGCCTGCGTGAATATCCTCGGGGGGTTCGAGGGTGATCTAGATTCTCAAGGGCATCGGGGAAATAGGAATGGTTGGAAGGTGAGCGGCTTGCCGTGGCGCCAGACATGAACAGGAATCGGGAAAAAATGACTGCTGAAAACTGGGGACGTGTGTGTAATGGGTTGCAAAGTGATGTTGGACAAGACGCTTTTAAAAACTGGATAGCACCGTTGACGTTTCAGGGGCTGGAAGCGGGCGTTGCCCATTTTCTGGCACCAACCGGTTTTATCGGAAATTGGGTGACGCGCAATTACAGTGACAAGATTTGTTCCCTGTTTGCGGCGGATGGTTTTAGTGTGAATCGCCTGTCTTTTTCGACCGAGCGTCGTGAGGTGAAAATGCCAATGAATGAGGTTGTGAAACCTGCCGCGGTTGCTACCGGTTCGCCTGAATTGCCCGGCGCACCACTGGATTCCAGGTTTACCTTTGACAACTTTGTGGTGGGAAAACCCAATGAACTGGCCCACGCGGCCTCTCGTCGTGTGGCAGAGGGGGGTCCTGTCACTTTCAACCCGCTATTTCTGTATGGCGGTGTTGGTTTGGGCAAAACCCACCTGATGCATGCCATCGCCTGGGAGGCCAAGCAGCGCAATCCGAATGCACGAATTTTGTACCTGTCGGCCGAGCAGTTCATGTATAAATTTGTGCAGGCACTGCGGTTCAAAGATACCATGAGCTTTAAAGAAATGTTCCGCTCGGTTGATTTGCTGATGGTGGACGATGTACAATTCATTGCAGGCAAAAACAGCACGCAAGATGAGTTTTTCCACACCTTCAATGCGCTGGTTGACCAGAACAAACAAATCGTGATTTCTGCGGATCGCGCTCCAGGCGAAATTGATGGGCTGGAGGAGCGTATCAAATCGCGTTTGCAATGTGGCCTTGTGGTCGATCTGCATCCCACTGATTATGAACTGCGCTTGGGGATCCTGCAAAGCAAAGCCGAGGCTCAGGCCGTGCATTACCCAGAAGTGGTGATGTCGAATGGCGTTCTTGAGTTTTTAGCACACCGGATATCGACCAATGTGCGCGTGCTGGAGGGTGCCTTGACCCGCCTGTTTGCCTTTGCCTCACTTGTCGGGCGCGAAGTGACGCTGGATGTGACGCAGGAATGTCTGGCCGACGTGCTGCGTGCCTCGGATCGCAAAGTGACGATTGATGAAATCATTCGTAAGGTTGCGGATCACTATAACATTCGTATGTCCGATATGCTCAGCCCGCGGCGGGTGCGTTCGATTGCGCGCCCTCGTCAGGTGGCGATGTTTCTGGCAAAACGGCTCACCTCCAAATCCTTGCCCGAAATTGGCAAGAGGTTTGGCGGGCGCGATCATACTACGGTTATTCACGCGGTGAAAAAGATCGAAGAATTGCGTGCCATCGACAACCAGATATCCGAAGATGTGGAATTGCTGCGCCGGATGCTGGAGGCCTGATTCACATATGCGTGAATCCGAATATTACCGCTTTCCCTTGTACTGCTTAGGTATTAGGAAAAGCAAATGACTTTTCTTACCAAAACCCGCCTTTTCCTATCGTGCCACGTTGCATTGATGTTCATTGCCACCACGCTATTGGCCGAAACCATGAGCGCTCAGCAAGCCTTTGAGGCGGTGGAAAACAATGAAATCATTTTGCTCGACATCCGTACAGAAGGTGAGTGGAAACAGTCCGGAGTTGGCAAAGGGGCTTGGTTGTTGAATTTGAAAGACAGGCAATTCGGTGCCAAGCTGTTTGCCATTATCGACGCAAACCCTGACAAGAAAATCGGCCTGATATGCGCTGTTGGCGGGCGCAGCGGCTATGTTGTGGATGCGCTGGAAAAGCGAGGGTATCAAAACATTATTGATGTGGCCGAAGGTATGCTTGGTTCTGCCAAAGGCCCCGGCTGGCTTAAGGTTGGCCTGCCTACGGTCAGCATGGACAAGGCACTTGTTGCAACGCCAAGCGAATTTCGTACCAACTAGCCCAAGCCGTTCTTGACGTTGCCGCCAATCCAAGGGATTGTGCATCAGCACTTGAATTCAGGGCTAGATCAGCTAGGGTTTCCCCCCACGCTATTTGGACCTTTTGGGGACGGAAATATGAAAGTCAGCATCGAACGCAGCACATTGCTTAAGGCCATGTCACAGGCGCAATCTGTTGTGGAGCGGCGCAACACCATTCCGATCCTTGCCAATGTTTTGATTGAGGCCGAGGGCAGCACTGTCAGCCTGCGCGCGACGGACCTGGATATCGAGGTGGTCGACAAAGTGGGTGGTATGGTGGAACAGGCGGGTGCAACGACCGTTGGCGCCCATACGTTGCATGAAATCGTGCGCAAGCTGCCCGATGGGGCGATTGTGGAATTGGCGGATGATGGAACCTCCGGGCGGTTGGAAATAAATGCGGGACGCTCCAGTTTTTCGTTGGCAACACTGCCCAAAGAAGATTTCCCGGTAATGGCCACGTCTGACTATGATTGCAATTTCACGGCCAAAGCTGCGGTATTGCGCCGCTTGTTTGATAAATCCAAATTTGCCATATCGACCGAGGAAACCCGTTATTATCTGAACGGCGTCTATATGCATGCGTCAGAACGTGACGGCGAAAAGGTATTGCGTTGCGTCGCAACCGATGGCCACCGTCTGGCCCGAATTGATGCGGATTTGCCGATTGGGGCCGAGGAACTGCCCGGCGTGATTGTGCCACGCAAAACCGTGGGCGAATTGCGCAAGCTGTTGGATGACGACGAGATGGATATCGCCGTTTCGGTGTCAGAAACCAAAATCCGCTTTGCCACACCTGAAATCACCCTGACATCCAAGGTTATCGACGGCTCCTTTCCTGATTATACCCGCGTTATCCCCGTCGGAAATACCCGCAAGCTGGAAGTGGATGCGGCGGAATTTGCCCAAGCAGTTGACCGTGTTTCGACTGTTTCATCCGAACGTTCGCGTGCGGTAAAGCTGTCGCTGGATGAGGATCGTTTGGTTCTGTCCGTGAATGCCCCCGATGCGGGCGCTGCCGAGGAAGAACTGGCGGTTGCTTATGGCGACGAGCGTTTGGAAATTGGTTTTAACGCCAAGTATCTGCTGGAAATCTCCAGTCAGGTGGATCGTGAAAATGCGGTGTTCTTGTTCAACTCTTCCGGCGATCCAACCTTGATGCGCGAAGGCAATGATGATTCTGCCGTTTACGTCGTGATGCCGATGCGGGTGTAGCTTGGCAACCCTTGCGGTTCATCGGCTAACCCTTTCCCATTTTCGATCCCACAAGCACGCCCAACTGGAAACGGATGGGCGGCCCATCGCGATTTATGGCGCAAATGGCGCGGGGAAAACCAACATTCTAGAAGCTATATCCATGCTCTCGCCCGGGCGCGGTTTGCGTGGTGCCAGGGTTGATGAAATGGCCCGTACGCCAGAAGCGCTTGGCTGGAAAGTTTCAGCGGAGTTGGAGAGCCTTGGGCAGACACACGAAGTTGAAACCGCCTGGAGGGGCGGTGGCTCGCGCAGCGTTCTAATTGATGGCAAACCGGCCCCGCAACTGGCGCTCGGGCGGATTGCGCGGATCGTGTGGTTGGTGCCGGTGATGGATCGTCTCTGGGTCGAGGGGGCCGAGGGGCGCCGCAAGTTTCTGGACCGCATGGTAATGAGCTTTGAGCCACGCCACGGTGAGGCTAGCCTCGATTACGAAAAGGCGATGCGCGAACGCAATCGGATGCTCAAGGATCAAATCCGCGATCCGGCTTGGTATGGTGCTGTCGAGGCGCAGATGGCGCGCGCAGGCGCGCAGATACATGCCAACCGATTGGCTGCGTTGCAGGTTTTGTCTGGCGCGCAGGAACAGGCGCAAACCGCTTTCCCCACCGCTGATCTGGCCTTGATCCATGCGGACGGGGTGAAAATGCCGGAGGATGAAGATTCGTTAAGGGATGCCTTTGCCGAGGGGCGTTCGCGCGACATGATGGCGGGGCGCACGTTGATTGGCCCGCATCGCGCTGATCTTGAGGCGACTTATCGCGCCAAACAGGTTGCCGCGCGCAAGTGTTCAACCGGGGAGCAAAAGGCCCTGCTGGTGTCGCTGATCCTTGCCAACTCTCGCGCTTTGGCTGCGGGGTTTGGTGCCCCCCCGATCCTGTTGCTGGACGAAATTGCAGCGCATCTTGATGCAGATCGCCGCGCTGCGCTGTACGATGAGATCATCGCACTGGGTGCGCAAGCGTGGTTGACGGGAACAGGGGTGGAGCTGTTTGCAGAGTTGGGTAATCGGGCAATGATGTTAGAGGTTTCCGACAATGTAGGTGTTTCATCTGTTAAAGCATTTTAGGAAAGAACTATGACACCACAACGTATTACGATGATTACGCTCGCAGTGAGAGATCTGGACCGTTCGCGCGAGTTTTATGCAAAGCTAGGTTGGCAAGAGGCGGGTGGCGGCAATGACATAATTGCGTTTTACGAAATTGCCGGGCAGTATTTCTCACTCTACCATCAAGACGCATTGTCAAAGGATTTGGCAAGACAGATTCCGACCCACGCCACAGGCTCCGTGACCCTTGCGATAAATTACATGTCCAAAAAGGATGTCGACGAGGTATTTGCCACTGCCTTGGCCGCTGGTGCCGATGCGATCACCAAGCCGGATGAGGTTTTCTGGGGAGGGTACTCTGGTAATTTTACCGATCCCGACGGGCATCTTTGGGAAGTCGCGTACAACCCGTTCTGGGCGCTGGATGACTGCGGACAGATTGTCCACAAGCCCTAGCACGGAATGCACAGTATATTGTGTCTAATGGGTGACAATCCCGCTGAAATACCCTATATATCGCTTAACAATTTCAGGGGCTAAGGCATGTCAGACGACCAAACCAATCCAGAAGAATACGGCGCGGATTCCATTAAAGTTCTCAAAGGGTTAGAGGCTGTCCGTAAACGCCCTGGTATGTATATCGGCGACACTGATGATGGTAGTGGTTTGCACCATATGGTTTATGAAGTTGTGGACAACGGCATTGACGAGGCCTTGGCCAAGCACGCCGATTTTGTTTCCGTTACGATCCACGCGGACGACAGCGTTTCGGTCCGTGATAACGGGCGCGGTATTCCTGTAGGCATCCATGAGGAAGAGGGTGTTTCCGCCGCTGAAGTAATCATGACCCAACTGCACGCGGGCGGGAAGTTTGACAGCAATTCCTATAAGGTTTCGGGTGGTTTGCACGGGGTTGGGGTGTCGGTTGTGAATGCGCTGTCTGATTGGCTGGAGCTGCGTGTCTGGCGCGATGGCAAAGAGCATATCGCGCGATTTGAACATGGCGATACAGTCAAGCATCTGGAAGTGGTTGGCGATGCGAATGGCGAAACCGGAACCGAGGTGCGGTTTATGGCCTCGCTGGAAACGTTCTCGAACCGCGAGTACTCGTTCAAAACGTTGGAAAACCGCCTGCGGGAACTGGCATTTCTGAATTCTGGTGTGAAAATTATCCTGCGCGACGAACGCCCTGCCGAGCCGCTGGAAGCCGTGATGGAATACGAGGGGGGCGTTCAGGAATTTGTGCGCTTTCTGGACCGTTCCAAGACGCCGCTAATTGAAGACCCGATTTATATTATCGGCACCAAAGATGACATCGAGGTCGAGGTTGCGATGTGGTGGAACGACAGTTACCATGAAAATGTGTTGCCTTTCACCAACAACATCCCACAGCGGGACGGTGGCACCCACATGGCTGGATTTCGCGGTGCATTGACCCGGACGATCAATAATTATGCCACCTCTAGCGGGATTGCGAAGAAGGAAAAACTGTCCTTTTCGGGCGATGATGCACGCGAGGGGCTGACCTGTGTGCTGTCTGTCAAAGTGCCTGACCCAAAATTCTCTAGCCAAACCAAAGACAAGCTGGTTTCATCAGAGGTACGCCCTGCTGTTGAAAGTATGGTGAATGAAAAATTGGCAGAGTGGTTTGAGGAAAATCCCAAGTCAGCGAAAGAAATTGTAGGCAAAATTGTCGAGGCGGCACTGGCGCGAGAAGCGGCGCGCAAAGCCCGCGAACTGACCCGGCGCAAGACGGCTTTCGGGGGGACTGGATTACCTGGCAAGCTGGCGGATTGTCAGGAGCGCGATCCGTCAAAATCCGAAGTATTTCTGGTGGAAGGGGACTCGGCCGGTGGGTCGGCCAAGCAGGGGCGTAGCCGTGAAAATCAGGCGGTGCTGCCCTTGCGCGGGAAAATTCTAAACATCGAACGGGCGCGGTTTGACAAGATGCTGACCTCAGAGCAGATCACCAACCTGATCACCGCTTTGGGCACGGGCATCGGGCGCGACGAGTTTAACATCGAAAAACTGCGCTATCACAAGGTCATCATCATGACCGATGCGGATGTTGATGGTGCGCATATCCGAACCTTGTTGTTGACATTTTTCTTTCGCCAAATGCCAGAGCTGATTGAGGGCGGTTACCTGTATATTGCGCAACCGCCACTGTACAAAGTGGCACGCGGGAAATCGGAGGTTTATCTGAAAGACCAGATGGCGCTGGATGATTTTCTGGTAGAGCAAGGCATTGATGGTGCCAGCCTAACGCTCGGTGATGGAACGGTTATTACCGGCGCCGATCTGTCGAGAGTTGTTGAAGAAGCAGCTCAGGTGCGCACCATTCTGAATGCCTTCCCAACGCATTACAGTCGCCATATATTAGAGCAGGCGGCCATTTCAGGGTCGCTGATTTCGGGTCGGGTGGATGATGATCCACAAGGGGTTGCTGATATCGTTGCCGCACGTCTGGATCTGGTTGCCAACGAATACGAACGGGGCTGGATTGGTCGGCCAACGCAAGACGCTGGCCTGCGGTTCTCACGCCAGATTCGCGGCGTGGAGGAAGTACGCACATTGGACGGGGGATGTCTGCGCTCAGGCGAGGCGCGTAAACTGGCGCAGATGACGGAAGTGTTGCAGGAGATTTATTCCCAAACGGCCAAGTTTAGTCGAAAAGGTAAGGATATGGTGATTTCTGCGCCTTCTGATTTGTTGGCTATTGTTATGGCCGAGGGTGAGAAAGGCTTGTCTTTGCAACGCTACAAAGGGCTGGGCGAGATGAATCCCGGGCAGTTGTGGGAAACCACGCTTGATCCAGAAGCGCGCACCTTGTTGCAAGTGAAGGTGAATGATCTGGCCGATGCGGATGATTTGTTTACTAAGCTGATGGGGGATGTGGTGGAACCGCGACGTGAATTCATTCAGCAAAACGCGTTGAGCGTGGAGCACCTTGATTTCTAAAACCGGCAGATAATTTTTGTCGGTTTGCGGGGCAGGCATCATTTTTTTTGGCGACGCCTGAGCGTATACATACCCGTGCTCAGAATGACGACGATTCCAACTATTGTCCACCTGTCCGGGATTTCGCCAAATACCATCCCGCCCAGAAGAATGGCCCAAAGCACGGCGGTATAGCGAAATGGTGTTACCAGTGCGATCTCACCAAAGCGCATTGCGGCGATGGAAAAATAATACGCGAGCAGTACAAAGACTGCGGATAGGGCGAGGTACCCTACAGTTTGGCTGGGGATCTGCACCCATTGACCAAAGAAAAAAAGCCCAATTCCGGATGCAAGGGTAATTGTGGCTGCCGTGACAAAGGCGACAAGGAGCGAGGACACGGAAGCCGAAAAACGCCGCACAATAAGGTCTCTGAAAGTGACGAATGCCACGGCAGTCAATCCGAGGAGCGAGAAGGCATTAAACCCGGCTGCACCAGGGCGAATGATGATGAGCACGCCGATTGCACCGACTACAATTGCTGTAGAACGTCGCCAGCTGATTTTCTCGCCCAAGAATAGAGCCGCGGCAAGGGTGATAGCGAGCGGCAGCGATTGCATAACAGCCGTGACATTTGCCAGAGGCATGTTGAAAAGGGCCACAACAAAGCAAAAGGTTGCACCGATCTCCGCTATTGTTCGCCAGGTTATGCGCCACAGGTCAGTTGTATCGGGCAGATTTCTAAAAGCACCGTTGGCATAAGCGATCAGCCCCATAAGAGGGGTTGCAAACAGGCCGCGCGCAAAAATCGCCTGCAACACGCCCATCTCGGTTCCGGCCAATTTCATCAACGCATCATTGACGACAAAGGCGGCCATGGCAAAAGACATAAACGCGGCGCCGATCAAGTTTTCAGAGGCTCTCATGCGGAAAAATCCAAATAGCTCATTATCGCTATAGGCTGCTATTAACACAAAATGAACAAGTGTATTATTTTTCTGCCTGACCGATGATGTTACGGTACTTTCAGGAGTAGGATACACTCGCAATCTGCACAAAATACGTAAGAACTGAAAAAGTGGAATAACGCTCGCTGGAGGTCCGAAACAGAAACTGTCTAATAATTGGCCCAATGCTTATCGACCTTTGGGTGATCCGCCGTTATGCAATGTGGCTAACTGGAAAAGGAAACCGAAATGGCAACGCGTGATTCAAACGGGACGGAACTGAACGACGGCGACTCGGTTATGGTTATCAAAGACCTTAAGGTTAAGGGCATGTCCAAGACGCTCAAGCGGGGCAGTCAGGTTAAGAATATCCGACTGGTCAGCAACGAGGATCAAGTGGAATGCCGGATCGGCAAGGCCACGATTGTGCTCAAAGCCTCCTTTATGAAAAAGGTCTAAATGGATCCGATGCTAACCCTTTTCTTTGACCTAGACGGTACCTTGATTGATCCCAAAGAGGGGATCACCTCTTCTATACAACACGCTTTGCAGCGGGTCGGAATGGAGGAAATCCCCAGTCAGGACGATCTGACTTGGTGCATTGGTCCCCCATTGTGGAACAGTTTTGACGTTTTGTTGGGGCCGGGTGCCGATCTGGATCGGGCGGTTCGCTATTACCGTGAGCATTACACCGATGAGGCGATGTATCTCGCGGATGTGTATGACGGCATTGGCGAGATGTTTGATGCGCTGCATCAGGTAGATGCGCAGATATTTGTGGCCACTTCCAAGCCCGAAATCTACGCGAACCAGATCATCGAGCATTTCGGGGTCCATGCCCATGTTGAACGTTTGTTTGGTTCGGAGTTGGACGGGACCAACTCCGACAAAACCGATCTGTTAAAATATGCGTTGGATGAAACCGGCGCTGACCCGGCGCGCTGTGTTATGGTTGGGGATCGACGGTTCGATATTTTTGGAGCGCGCAACAATGACATTCCATCTGTTGGTGCGCTATGGGGTTACGGTGAGCCGGATGAGCTGCGCAATGCAGAGGCCGATGCAATGGCGGGCGTGCCAGAGGAAATTCCAGAAATAGTGTTTGATTTGCTGAGATTAGACATTGAGTGAAACGCTGGAATGTGACGTTCTAATCGTTGGTGGAGGACCGGCGGGGCTATCTGTTGCCTCGCATTTGTCGCCGTCAATTTCCAGTATTATTGTCCACCAAGACGCCGAAATCGGTCGCCCAGTGCGCACCAGTGGCGGCAGTTGGTTGCGGGATGTGCAGGCGTTGGGCATTCCGTCGCATTTGTACCAGATCATCGACCAACTTGATTTCTATTCTGACAACGCCAAGGCGCTGTTTGCGGTTCACCGCGATAAAATGGTGGTGCTGGATATTACCGGCCTATACCAATTCCTTGCCGAACTGTCTGCAGACAAGGATCGACGCTTGCTGCTTGGTACCAAGTTTCTGACGACCGAGAAGCAGGCTGACGGCAGTTATATTTCCCAAGTGCGTTCGCGCCAATCCGGCGTTGAAAAAATCCACTCAAAGTATATCATTGAGGCGTCCGGCTGGAAGAGTGCTGTGTTGGAGGCGCTTGATCTGGGACAAAAGCCAACCCGTACCGGGGTCGGCATTGAATATGAATTCCCGATTGGAAATTATCCCAAGAACCGCGCGATCCTGTTTGTTGGCGCAACGGCCCTTACTGGCTATGGCTGGATATTTCCGACGGCGCAAAACACTTTGCGGCTGGGGGTTGGTGTAATTAATCCCGATACTGATCTGTCGCCCAGACAAGTGATGAATAGCTTCATTGCTGGGGGGCACGCGGAACGGTATGGTATTGAAATTCCAGAGGATTATGAGATAAATGCCGGCATCATTCCCTCAGTTCCCTATGAACGCCAGATGATTTACGACAATGTTATCCGAACTGGGGACGCGGCCAATTTTGCCACCCCCACAGTCGGAGAAGGCATTCGCATAGCCATTGAATTTGGCCGTATTCTGGGGCAAGAGTTGAGCGCCCATATCGGGGGTGATGCCCGTGCCTTGAAACGATACGAGGCCAAGGCTGCGCGTGTCTTTACGCGAGATTACAAATACGGCTTCGCCATGAACCAGCGTATTGCGCAATACAGCCCTGACCGTTGGGATAAATCGGTTCGCCGCCTTGCAAGATTGTCAGAGCATGAAGTAACGCAAATGGTCCGCAGCAGGTTTTCCGCCAAGCTTATCTTGCGTACGATTTACTTGTCGCTGCGCGCAAAACTGGTTGGTTAGATGCCCCAACGACAGGTTTGATTCTAGATAAAAAAAGGGCGGTACCCTAGCACCGCCCCGATTGAATTATTAGTTTACGTCGAATTCCAAAGGCCGAATCTGATCGAACAGCTCAGTTGCTTTCAGATCAGCGACAGCCGCGTCGCTTATTTGCTCGTCCAGATACAGCAGGGCAATCGCATTTGCGCCCACTTCGGAACGGCCAAGGGTAAAGTTGGCAATATTCATGCCGTTATTAGCCATGACTTCACCCAGTTTGCCAATGATACCAGGCATGTCGCGGTTCGTGGTATAGAGCATGTGACGCCCGACTTCGGCGTCGATGTTGATGCCTTTGATCTGGATGAACCGCGGTTTGCCATCGGAAAATACGGTGCCAGCAACAGAGCGTTCCATTTTGTCGGTTTTGACCGTCAGTTTGATATAACTGTCAAAAACACCGGTCTTCCCTTGCGTGGTCGAGGAAACCTTGATCCCGCGTTCTTCGGCCAGCACCGGTGCCGACACCATGTTCACCTCTGGGTTTTGCGCCTGCAATACACCGGCAATTGCGGCGGAGCCGATTGCTTTGGTGTTCATCTCAGAGACTTTACCGTCATAGGTGATCGAGATGGATTGGATCGCTTCTTCGGTCAGTTGCCCGACAAAGGCACCGAGGTGGCTGGCGAGTTTCACGAATGGCCCGAGAATGGGTGCTTCTTCGGCAGTGATCGAGGGCATGTTGATCGCGTTGGTAACAGCTCCGTTCAGCAGGAAATCGGAAATCTGTTCTGCAACCTGAATGGCGACGTTTTCCTGTGCTTCGGTTGTTGCCGCGCCCAAATGCGGGGTCACGACCACGTTTGGCAGGTTGAACAGTGGGCTGTCGGTCGCGGGCTCAACGGCGAATACGTCAAATGCAGCACCTGCAACTTTGCCGGATTTCAACGCCGCAGCCAGTGCTTCTTCATCCACCAAACCACCACGGGCGCAGTTGATGATCCGCACGCCGTCTTTCATTTTGGCGATGATTTCGGCAGAAATCATGCCCGCAGTTTTGTCAGTTTTTGGCACGTGCAGGGTAATGAAATCGGCCTGCGCGACCAACTCATCCAGCTCTACCTTGGTGACACCCAGCTCAGCTGCACGTTCCTCGGACAAGAAGGGATCATAGGCGACAACCTTCATTTCAAGGCCCAAAGCGCGTTTGGCGACGATGGAACCGATGTTGCCGGAGCCAATCAGGCCAAGGGTTTTATAGGTCAACTCAACACCCATAAAACGCGATTTCTCCCATTTGCCGGCATGCGTAGAGGCATTGGCCTCGGGGATTTGGCGCGCAACGGCAAACATCATTGCAATGGCGTGTTCCGCTGTGGTGATCGAGTTGCCAAACGGTGTGTTCATCACGATCACACCTTTGCGGCTGGCAGCCTTTAGATCAACGTTATCAACACCGATCCCGGCGCGGCCAATCACTTTCAGGTTCGTGGCGGCCTCCAAAATCTTCTCGGTTGCTTTGGTGGCTGACCGGATGGCCAGACCATCATATTCACCGATACGGGCCAGCAGGGCGTCTTTGTCTTTGCCCAGATTTGGTTCGAAATCCACCTCAATCCCGTTGTCACGGAAAATTTGAACGGCGGTTTCAGACAGTTTGTCGGATACGAGTACTTTAGGCATAAGAGCCTCCTTTGAGTCGGGTTCGGCGGTTTCGCCAGAAATTAGGAAAGTGTTGTGAGTTGGGCTTCAAAAGCCCAAGACAGCCAAGGCGCCAGCGCCACCAGATCGGCAGTTTCAACCGTGCCACCTGTCCAGATGCGCAGACCCGCAGGGGCATCGCGGTAGGAACCGATGTCATAGGCCACGGCCTCATTTTCAAGCAATTTGGCCATGCCTTTGGCAAAAGCGGTTTGCCCGGCACCATCCAGCGCCGCAACGCGTGGATCGGTGATTTTCAGACAAACAGAGGTGTTCGAACGATTCGCCGCATCCACTGCAAGGAAATCAATCCAGTCGTTTGCCGCAACAAATTTGGCCAAAATCGCCAGATTTCTATCAGCGCGCGCCATCATGCCAGCCTTTCCACCAACCGATTTTGCCCAGTCCAGCGCAAAAAGGTAATCCTCTACCGCCAGCATAGAAGGCGTATTGATGGTGGCACCGGTAAAGATACCGTCGATCAATTTGCCGCCTTTGGTCATGCGGAAAATTTTTGGCAGTGGCCATGCAGGGGTGTAGCTTTCCAGCCGCTCTACTGCGCGCGGTGACAAGACTATAATGCCGTGTGCGGCCTCTCCGCCCAAAACTTTCTGCCAGCTGAATGTGGTGACGTCCAGTTTATCCCACGCCAAATCCTGTGCAAAAGCTGCCGAAGTTGCATCGCAAATTGTCAGGCCTGCGCGGTCCGCCGGAATGAAATCGCCGTTGGGAACCTTGACGCCGGAAGTGGTGCCGTTCCAGGTGAATACAACGTCGTTGTCAAAATTTACGGCAGACAGATCTGGCAACTGGCCGTAATCCGCCTGATGGTGTGTCACGTCCAGACCCAGCTGTTTCGTCACATCTGAAACCCAGCCCGCGCCAAAGCTTTCCCAGCTGAGCATATCAATCCCGCGCGCGCCCAGCAGCGACCAAAGCGCCATTTCGACCGCGCCCGTGTCGGATGCCGGCACGATACCGATTTTATAGTCGGCAGGAATTTCCAGAACTTCGCGCGTGGTTTCAATCGCCAATTTCAACTTGGATTTGCCAATAGCGGCCCGGTGCGAGCGGCCCAGTGCAGCATCGCTTAGGGCGTCCAGCGACCACGTGGTCGGCTTGGTGCAGGGGCCAGAAGAAAATTGGGGATTATTCGGGCGTGTGCCCGGTTGCTGTATCGTCATCAGTGGTATCCTCACAGATAAATGCCTCTCGTTGGGGAGAGGTGTCCCACTTGCGGCTTTAGGGCGTTCTTTTAGATTTCACAACAGTTAAGGCTGGTATTTGTGACGGTTTTGGAAAATAAAGCGGCGCAAACGACTTGTTTTGTTCACTATAGGAAATCTGCATATGTATGTGGCAACGCTGATCTCTGACCCAAAACGGGCTAATTTGACCGCTGAAATTGCTAGTTCCGCGACAGTGATGCTGGGTGGAAAGGGTGTCAAATGGCTGTGTGAAAACGTAGCCTGTGACATCGAACTGGACACAAAGCCCGCTGACTTTGAGAGTGTTTGGCAGGCCTTGCAAGAACGTAAAATTGATCTGGTTATTCAACCTGCAGCGGGGCGGCGCAAGAAAGTCTTGCTGGCGGATATGGATAGCACCATGATTGAGCAGGAGTGCATTGATGAGCTGGCCGCCGAGGCTGGTGTTGGTGAAGAAGTTGCTGTGATTACCGCCCGCGCGATGAACGGTGAGTTGGAATTTAACGAGGCATTGCTGGAGCGGGTTAGGCTGCTAAAGGGATTGCCTGTGGGCATGATCGCGCATGTTCTCAAGACGCGCATTACCCTGATGCCGGGTGGGTTGGAACTACTGGCGACAATGAAGCGAAATGGCGCTTACTGTGCGTTAGTGTCCGGCGGTTTCGTCGATTTCACTTCAGCCATCGCTGAGCGTTTGGGATTTGATGAAAACCGCGCCAACACCCTGTTGCAGGAGGCGGGACGTCTGAGTGGAAAACCGGGCCTGCCTATTCTGGGGCGCGAGGCCAAAGTTCAAGCGTTGAACGACATTGTTGCCCGCCGAGACCTGCAAACCACTGATGTTATTGCAGTGGGGGATGGGGCCAATGATCTGGGAATGTTGCAGCTTGCCGGTTGTGGTGTCGCGCTGCATGCCAAGCCAGTTGTGGCAGCGCAAACAAATGTGCGGCTGAATTTTGCCGACCTGACAGGGCTGTTGTATTTGCAGGGCTATGCGCAGGATGAAATTATCGCCTCTTAACTGGCGTTATACGCCAGCGCATCTGGCCCTATTCAAGTTTTTCCTTTTACCGCTTTAACAATCCCGAGGCGCAGGCGTTTGACCTGAACCGCCAAAGGATTGGCCGCACTCTGTTCGCGGGTATTAAAAGGATATTCAAACCCATGAAAATGACCACCGAAGAGGCCTTCATCAAGGTTCTGCAAATGCACGGAATTGACAATGCCTTTGGCATCATCGGTTCCGCCTTCATGCCGATTTCCGATTATTTCCCGCAAGCTGGCATTACCTTTTGGGACTGTGCGCATGAATATACCAGCGGTATGATGGCGGACGGGTATTCACGTGCTTCGGGCAAGATGAGCATGGCGATTGCGCAGAACGGGCCGGGGATTGCCAACCTGGTGACGCCAATTAAAACCGCCTATTGGAACCATACGCCGATGTTGTTGGTAACTCCGCAAGCGGCGAATAAAACAATCGGACAGGGTGGTTTCCAAGAGGTAGAGCAAATGCGCATGTTTGCCGACTGTGTTGCCTATCAAGAAGAAGTTCGAGATCCGTCGCGCATGGCCGAAGTTCTGAACCGCGTAATTGCCAAGGCCAAGCGCCTGTCAGCCCCCGCTCAGATCAACGTGCCGCGTGATTTCTGGACCCAAGTGATCGACATTGACCTGCCGGAAATTATCGAGTTTGAACGGCCCTCTGGCGGGCAAAACGCGATTTCTGAGGCGGCAGAACTGCTGTCTAAGGCGAAGTTCCCTGTGATCCTGAACGGCGCTGGTGTTGTTATTGGTGGTGCGATTGCCGCCTCTCAGGCGTTGGCGGAACGGCTCGATTCACCGGTTTGCTGCGGCTATCAACACAATGACGCCTTCCCCGGTTCCCATCCACTGTTTGCCGGGCCACTGGGCTATAATGGTTCCAAGGCGGCTATGGAACTGATCTCCAAAGCGGATGTTGTGTTGGCGCTGGGGACGCGGTTGAATCCGTTCTCAACGTTGCCAGGTTATGGCATTGATTACTGGCCAGCCGATGCCAAAATTATTCAAGTAGACATCAATCCGGACCGCATTGGCCTGACCAAATCCGTAACTGTCGGGATTGTCGGCGATGCAAAACAGGTCGCTGAGCAAATTCTGACGCAACTGGATGGCTCTGCCGGTGATGTGGGCCGGGCGGATCGGCTGGCGCTGATCTCGACCACCAAGTACAAATGGGCGCAAACTCTGACCTCGATGGACCATGAGGATGACGACGAGGGTACTGATTGGAACCACCGCGCCCGCACCGATAAACCCGATCACATGTCACCGCGCAAAGCGTGGCGGGCGATTCAGTCGGTATTGCCAAGGGATGCGATTATTTCCTCAGACATCGGCAATGTCTGCGCCATTGGCAACGCTTACCCAACCTTTGAGGTCGGCCGAAAATACTTGGCCCCCGGATTGTTTGGCCCCTGTGGCTATAGCTTCCCTGCTATTCTGGGGGCCAAAATTGGCCAACCTGATACACCGGTTGTCGGCTTTGCCGGTGACGGAGCCTTTGGCATTTCGATGAATGAGATGACAGCTTGTGGCCGGAAAGAGTGGCCCGCAATCACCATGGTGATTTTCCGCAACTATCAGTGGGGTGCCGAAAAGCGGAATACTACGCTTTGGTACAATAATAATTTTGTTGGAACAGAGCAGGATTACAACGTCTCCTACGCTGGCATCGCCAATGCTTGCGGTGTGATCGGTGTGACAGCCACGTCTATGCAGGATCTATCGGAGAAGCTGAATACGGCTGTAAAATTGCAGATGGAAGAAGGGAAAACCACCTTCATTGAGGTGATGCTCAATCAAGAGATGGGTGAGCCGTTCCGACGCGACGCGATGAAAAAACCCGTGGTTGTTGCAGGTATTAATAAGGCGGATATGCAGTAGAATAAGTTGCGATTTTACTCCGGCATCGAAACCGGAGTCAGCGATGATGAAGTGGGTGCTCTTGGTGGCGATGACATTGTCCGCACGGGTAGTGGCAATGACTTTATGTCTGGTGGTTACGACCTAGAACGCGTGATTGGGAATTCCCTCTGGAACTGTCCCCTTAAAATGATAGTCTCTCTTTAACCAAAGGGAGATTATTCTATGTCACGTACCACAAAAATTACTGTTGGCGAAATCGAGGTTACGTCTCTGACCGACGGGGAAACTGTTTTCGGCAGCGAGATGTTTCCAAATGCGGATGAAGCCGAAATCGCGACTCTGCTGGCGCAGGACGGTAAAGAAGGCATTGAGACCAATTTCAACGCGTTTTTGATGAAAACTGGCAGCCACACTGTTCTGGTAGATGCCGGACCACGCGATCTGTTTGGCGAGACCTGTGGCTTTTTGCCCGATGCGTTGGCAGAGGCGGAAACCAAGCCCGAAGACATCACCGATTTATTTTTTACCCACCTTCACCCCGATCACATTGCCGGTGCGATTACCCCAGAGGGTGAGGCGGTTTTTCCCAATGCACAGATCTATCTATCCGAGGCCGAGCACAGTTTCTGGAGCGATGCCGGACAGTTTTCTGACGAAACCCAGCAACAGTGGCAACAGCTGGCAATGGCGGTTTTGAACGCCTATGAAGGCCGGTTCGAACTGGTGAAGGGCGAGGCCACGATTGCCCCCGGTGTGACAGCGCTGCCGCTGCCCGGCCACACGCCCGGCCACTGTGGGTTTCGGGTGGATGATGGCACGCACAGCTTTGCCCAGCTTGGGGATGTGGTTCATGCCCAAAGTCTGCAAATTGCTAACCCTGAAATCAGCGTGGTTTTCGATGTGGATGCGGATATGGCCCGCAAGGCGCGTAAACAGGCGCTGGATATGGCGGCAACGGATGGCATGTTGATTTCCGGCGGGCATATTTTGCGGCCAACGATTGCGCGGCTGGAACGCAGCGGCGCGGGCTATCGGTTGGTATCGGAATAGGAAGCGAAGATGAATAGCCTGACAGGAAAGTCGGTTCTGATCACCGGCGCGAGCCGAGGTATCGGTGCTGCAACCGCGCGTGAGTTTGCCGCTCTCGGGGCCAAGGTGCTGCTCTGTGCGCGCTCTGAAGCACAAATTGCTCAAGTGGCGCAGGAAATCCGCGACGCGGGGGGACAAGCGTTGCACCTGAGCGTTGATGTCGCCGATTTTGCGCAGGTTCAGCAGGCAGTGAGCTTGGCAGTGGCTGAATTTGGCGGCCTTGATATCCTGATTAATAATGCGGGCATTCTGGAACCGGTTGAACGCTTGGCTGAGGCCAATGTTGAGGCTTGGAACAAGGTAATAGACATCAACGTCAAAGGCGTGTTTCACGGAATCCGTGCAGCTTTGCCGGTAATGAAAACGGCAGGCGGCGGCACCATTATCAGCATTGGTTCGGGCGCGGCTACATCTGCGCTAGAGGGCTGGAGCCATTACTCGGCCTCAAAGGCTGCCGTGCACCACCTAAATCGCGTGCTGCATGCAGAAGAGGCCGACAACGGCATTCGCGCGCTTGTCTTATCACCGGGGACTGTGGCCACTGACATGCAGGTGATCATCAAGAAAAGTGGTATAAATGCGGTGAGCCGTCTGAACTGGGAGGACCACATTCCGCCCGAATGGCCTGCCAAGGCGCTGGTTTGGATGGCTAGCAGTGATGCTGATACCTATTTGGGCGAGGTGATTTCCCTGCGTGATCCGGATATTCGTAAAAAGGTAGGTTTGGCATGATTGACGTAACCCATGCGGCGGGCTTGTGGCAGGTCACGCTGAATCGACCCGACAAGGCCAATGCGCTGAATTTGCAAATGCTGTGCGAATTGCGAGATGTGGCGCGTCAGGCGCACAGCGATCCGGAATTGCGCGCATTTGTGCTGACAGGGGCGGGCGATCGGGTGTTCTGTGCCGGTGCCGATCTGGCCAGTACTGACGACATGTTCAGCTATACCCGCGCTCCGGAATGGATCGAGATGTCCTCCGCGATCCATACCCTTCCTTGCCTGACAATTGCTGCTTTGAACGGCACCGTGGCAGGGGGCGGATTTGCCCCCGTTCTTGCTTGTGATATGCGTATTTGCACGCCGCAAACACGGTTCTTTTATCCGGTTTTGAAGCGCGGTTTTCTGCCGCAACCGGCCGATGTTGTCCGCCTGTCTGCATTGATCGGCCCGGCGCGTGCCAAGCTGATCCTGATGGCCGGGCAAAAGCTAAGCGCAGAAGAGGCATTATCCTGTGGCCTGACGGATCGTATCGTGGCGTTGCAGGATTTCAAAGAGGTGATCGCGGCCCTAACAAGTGACGCGATGGCGGCTAAGCCGCAACAGGTGGCGGCAATTAACCATCTGTTCAAAAAAGATATTACTGGGCAGGATATAGAGGATTGTTACAGTGCTGCCTATCTGAATGATTCCGAGGCGCTGGAACGTATTTGGTAGCTTTACTTGGCAAACTTGTAACTGCCTTCGGGCAGGTCAAGCGCCGCCTGCAAATCGCGCAGCTGGGCTAAAGACAGGGTGATTTTCTGCACCTTATCGGTGCGCGGATCAAGCTGTTCTAGGGTGACACAAGAGGCAAAAGCAGAGAGGGTCAGATCCTCTTGCAAGGGAACTTCTCCGTCATCAATCAAGGTGACAATTGTTGCGTCGAATTCGTGTTCAATGGTAAACATGGTATCAAAGTAACGGGCTGCTGCAATGAGCGCAACAGCCCCTTGCTGGTTCAGGGTGCCGTTGCCTTTTTTCGCCGCCGGGCCAGGGCAATTCCGTAGCGCATGTTCAGCCCAAGCAGGATGAAATTTGTGGCACCGGCAATGATTTCAAGCGTTTGAACCGCGTAAAACCAGCCATCAAAATTTGGCACTTGCGCACGGGAGGCCAGAAAGAAGGCCGAGGGTATAAGGATCAAAATACCATTGCCGCCGATAATTTTCATCCGCAGGTGCTTGGCTAAAATCTGTTTGCCGCGCCAGCCTTTACCCATGGCAAAACCCGACCCGCCAACCGCTGCCATGGCCGGGATCAGCAGAACCATTCCGTATAAAATAGTGAATTTCACCTGAGCGACCTGTTCATCGGTTCCAAAAGTTTCCGAGACCAGAGTCGAGACCCAGAATGTGGCGATGGTCAGCATCGCAACCGCTCCGGCAGCGGCGTGTAGTTTTGATTTCATGTTTCCCTCCATTGCATAGCATGCTATATACCCTAGCACTTGTATAGCGTGCTATGCAAGTGCTAGGGTATTCCATGACATTCGAAAAAACGAAATCAGCTGGCTTTCTGGCTAACCACATGGCGCGTCTGTTTGCTTCTGAGCTTCTGGCGGTGCTCAAGCCATTGGGTATTGCTCCGGCACAGTTCATGACCCTGCTGGAGTTGTGGGAGGAGAATGCCTTGACCCAGAAACAACTGGTAGAGCGGCTGGACGTCGAGCAGGCGACAATGGCAAACACCTTGCGCCGAATGGAGCGGGACGGGTTGGTGATGCGCAGATCTCATCCCAAGGATCGCCGCGCACAGATCATTTGCCTTACGGTCAAGGCGATGCAGATTGAACAGGCTGCCAAGCAGGCCGCAGGTCGGGTAAATGACAAGGCCTTAGCGGGAATTGAGGATGTGCCAGCCTTTCTGGAACTGGTTAGCCAGGTGATTGCCAACTTCCAGAATGATGCTGACAGATGATGCAGATCGAGAATGTAGTCAGCGACCGAGGTTCCAAATATGCGGTGAGCGGGGGGCAAGCGACGGATAAATCGGAAGCATTGGCCTTTGTCAAACATCTGAAACGAAAAAAGAAATACGCCAAGGCGACCCACAACTCATGGGCCGTTATCCTGCCCGATGGCACCCCTATCAAGAATGACGACGGTGAAAGCGGCGCTGGCATGTTGATCTTGCGGATGCTGGAGCGGGCGGAACTGAAAGGACAGGTGGTCGTCGTCACCCGCTGGTACGGCGGCGTGCATTTGGGCGGTGATCGTTTCCGACATGTGCAAACCTGCGTGCGCAGCTATCTTGCGGCGCTCGGCGACATGCGCTAACACGCCCCTGACGGTCCCATAGCTCAACTGGATAGAGCACCTGCCTTCTAAGCAGGGGGTTTCAGGTTCGAGTCCTGATGGGATCGCCAACCTTTTCAAGTACTTAGTTTGTAAATTGGACGGCACTTATTCCAGCGAGTGTTTGATGGGGGACGCATGGGGGACAAATCGTCTAAGTCACAGGTGGATAGTCAAAGAGTTCCTAGCAAATCAACTTTTCGCTCACTCACCTAACCCTACTGTTAAAGAGTTACCTTTTCTTTGAATTGACTGCCGCTATGCTCGAGTGTTTTTCGTATGTCCTGAAGGTCCGACATAGAGCGGGCAAGCCGGTCGAGTCTGCTGATGACCAGTACGTCCCCCTCCCTAAAAACTCGAGCGCAGCGTTGACGACCTCGCGTTTTTTACTCGCAGCCCCAGAACACATTCAAACTCATTTAAACCGCCTAATTCACTTTCTAAGACTGCCAGCGCAGCAACATCTCGGCTTGTGAAATAACTGTTGAAATTGCATTAGCCGCAAGATCGGGTGGGTATCCGTATTTCTTCAAAATTCGTTTTACCAAAACTCGCAGTTTGGCGCGCGCACTATCTTTGAGGTGCCAATCAACTGTTACATTCTTTTGCAACTGTTCAACGAGTACATTGGCAATTACGCGTAGCTGCTCATTGCCCAAGACCTCAACAGCAGAATTGTTATCTGACAGCGCGTCATAGAACGCCAATTCCTCAGGGCTTAAGCCAAGATCATCTCCCCTTTGAATGGAACTCTGGAGGTCTTTTGAGAGGTTAATCAGCTCTTGTATCATCTCCAAGCTAGTAATGGCATTTGAGTGGTATCTGGCAATTGATGCCTCAAGCCTTTCCGAAAACGCTTTCGCTTCAACAATATTTTTAGCAGCCCGACTTTTGATCTCACCATTCAACAGCTTTTTTAGTGCCTCAAGGGCAAGGTTTTTTTGCTCCATCGCTTGAATTTCCGCTAAAAACTCATCCGAGAGGATCGAAATATCAGGTCGATCAAACCCTGCGGCTCCTAAGATATCTATGATTTCTGCATTGGCAATCGCTGCGTCAATCAGTTGACCAATGGCCATTTCTTTATTCCGCTGGCTTAACCCGCCTTTTGCCGTAGGTTTAACCATCGCCGCACGCACTGCCTGAAAAAAGCCAACCTCGTTTTTAATCTCACGTGCCGTATCACTCGCCGCTGCCAATGCAAACGCCTTGCCCAGTGCCAAAACCAAATCTTGAAACCGACCCAATTCTTTCTTTTTGTCGTTTTCATCCGCAAGCGTATTTGCAGCGGCTTGTTGTTGACCTAATATCCAATCAATCGCGTTTGCCAGCGCGGTTAAACGCTCTCCTGGCTCTCCTTCAACCCCAGCTGAATAATCAAATCCGGCAAACATCTGCTGTGTTAGCTCAAACTTTTCAACCAATACTGCCACGGCTTCTTCTTCACTGATCCCAGTTTGCCCTTGATCCGATGCCGTATAATTTTGCAGCGCCTTTTTTAGGTTCTGCCCTATGCCGATATAATCCACCACCAATCCAGCTGGCTTATCCTTGAATACACGGTTTACCCGCGCAATCGCCTGCATCAAACCGTGCCCTCGCATTGGTTTATCGACATACATTGTGTGCATACTTGGCGCGTCAAATCCAGTCAGCCACATATCGCGCACAATCACCAGCTTGAGCGGGTCTTTCACATCCCGCGCCCGTTTGGCCAAGCCATCACGCCGCGCCTTGTTGCCGATATGTTGTTGCCATTCCAGCGGGTCAGACGCCGATCCTGTCATCACAACTTTGACGGCCCCTTCCAAATCGGAATCCGAATGCCATTCCGGGCGCAGCGCAACGATCCGTGCATACAGATCAACACATATTCGGCGGCTCATGCAGACGGCCATAGCTTTTCCATCCAGTGCCTCGAGCCGGGCTTCCAAATGGCTCACAATATCGGCTGCAACCTGATCCAAGCGCGGGGCGGCACCTACCAGCCGTTCAACGGTGCTCCAACTTGCCTTGGCCTTTTCCTGCTCTGAAAGGCTTTCATCATCGAACAGCGCATCTACCGCCGCGTCAATCTCCGGCTTGGCCTCCTCATTCAATTCTATCCGCGCCAAGCGGCTCTCGTAATAGATCGGAACCGTGGCTTTATCCTCTACCGCGCGGCTAATATCGTAAATGTCGATGTAATCCCCAAACACTGCCCGCGTATTTACATCTGCCGCATCAATCGGGGTGCCGGTGAAGCCCGCAAACGAGGCATTCGGCAAGGCCTCGCGCACATAATGCGCATAGCCATAGCGCCGAATGCCCGTGCCTTTATTCAGCTTTACGTCAAAACCATATTGGCTCCGGTGCGCCTCATCCACCAACACAATTATGTTGCGCCTATCCGATAGCTCCGGGAAATGCTCTTCGCCCTTTTCCGGCGAAAACTTTTGCAATGTCGAAAATATCACCCCGCCCGATTGCCGGTCCAACCGCTCGCGCAAATCCTCGCGGTTCAATACTTGTTCGGGGGTTTGGCGCAACAGGTCTTTGCACATGGCAAATGTCCCGTACAACTGATCGTCCAGATCATTCCTGTCTGTCAGCACTAAAACAGTAGGGTTGCCCAGTGCTTGCGCCCGCACAACCAACCCCGCAAAGAACGCCATCAAAAAGCTTTTGCCCGAGCCTTGCGTATGCCAGATCACCCCGATCTTGCGGTCCCCGTCTGGCTCTACCGCCTCAAGCGTGCGTGCCAGCGCCTTTTGCGCGCCGAAAAACTGGTGATAGCCTGCAACAATCTTGAACGGCCCGTCGCCCTTGTCGCCAAACACGGTAAAATCGCGGATCAGAGCCAAAAACCGCGTCTTGTCAAACACCCCACGCATGAGAGTGTCGGATTCCTGCGGCCCGCTGGGGGTGAAGTCGCCCTCGGCCCCCGTTACACTGCGCCACGGCATGAACCGCTCTTCATCAGCCGTCAGCGACCCTATGCGCCCATATAGCCCGTCCGAGGTGATTAGAACGGCGTTGGTGCGAAACAGCGAGGGGATTTGCTTTTTGTAGGTCTGCAACTGGTTATAGGCATCTTCAATCGTTGCCGTCGCACTCGCCGCGCTCTTCAGCTCCAGCACCGCCAGCGGCAGGCCATTTACAAAAACCACCACGTCAGGCCGCCGGTTGTGGCCGCCTTCAACCACGGTGAACTGGTTTGTGACCATCCAGTCATTGGCATCCACATTGTCAAAATCCAGCAGCCAGACCTTGTCGCCCTTAAACGACCCATCGGGGCGCTTAAATTCTACATCTACCCCGCGCGTGAGCAGGGTATGGATGCGCCGGTTTTCCTCTATCAAGGAGGGTGTTTCGGATTGGGTGATTTGCTTTATCGCGGCCTCGCGGGCCTCGGGCGGGATGCTGGGATTAAGCCGTGCCACGGTGTCACGCAGGCGGCCCAGTAGCAAAACCTCGCCGTAGGCCGCGCGCTCTTTTTGCGGGGCATCGGGGCCAATGAGGGTGGGGTCACCAAAAGCATACCCCATAGTTTTAAAACTATCGAGCACCGCTTGCTCGACCATATCCTCGTTAAACATCACGCCCCCTCCCGCAAACTGATTTCACCCGACATCAATTTAGGCAACAACAAATCCCGCATCTCGGCTAGGGTTTGGTTTTCTATTTCGTTATTTGCAATCAAGTTGTAAAGTGCCCCTACAATTTCAGAAAACGCATTCAAAACACCCTCATTCGGTGAAGTCACCAGAATAGGCTTGAAGTTCTTTTTGCTGATCTCTTGAAAAGTTGAGCCGTTGGCGTTCGCTTCTATTGTTTCCATGTTTTCTTCGCACCAGAGCTTTGCAAAATAAGTTGGAAAGCGTTTCGTTGGGCGCATCACGATGAACCCCTGATTTACTGCAATTGGAACACTTGCAATTGCTAGGTAGCCAATAGGTGCGCGCGAAGACATCAGCACACTACCAACAGAGGAAAGCCCAGAGCTTACTTTTACTATTCCGGAATCAGTCAACTTACGTTCGGTGTCGCTAATAAAAATTCCTGATAGTTTTGACAGGTCGCGCGGCGTAGCCCATTGGTGTTGGCCATTTAGCCAAAACTCTTCGTTTTTTGTGCTAGGCGTTCCGCCTCCTGCAATATTCGAAATTTCGCCGATGGGTAAACGCTCCCACCCCTCCGGCAAGCCGTTTTCGCCAAGGTTGCCTGGAAACAGGGCGGCGGTTTTTTGGGCTTGGGGGGGGGCGGTAATAGCCCCGCCGAGGATTTTGACAGGGTCCACCTCCCCCGCCATTTTGCGCCGTGTCGGGCCGAAATCCACAAACCAATCCCGAAAAACCTCCCGCGCCATCCCCTCCAACGTCTCGTTCATCTGCCGGTTAAGCTCGATTTTGTCGTCAAACACAGCAAGGGCATCGCTTATTGCATTTTGCTCACTGACAGGTGGAAGCCAAAAATCGTATGTATAAACTGCGGCTCTCGTCGTTGATGGAATTGGTGATCCATCGTCAATCTCCCCAACTTTGTAATATTTCATCGCATAATATAACCACCGCATATCCATTTCGGAAATGGGTTTCACATAGTATGCAGTGTCGATAACGAAAAACGGTTGATCAGAATAATGGACGCCACGATAAGCACCTTTTCGTCCTAGGATAACGCCCGGCCCTGGGGCGAGGTAGTCGGTATGCGTCCCAACTTGACCGTTTGTTCCATAAACAGGGTATGCTTTATCCGCGCTTTTATAGTCACGAATAGCCTTCCCGTATTTTAGTTCAATTTCATTGCCCCATGTCGATAGTCTCCAACCATCTTTTGATTTGTCCCAACCAGTCATTGCTGGGGAACCCTGTCAAAGGTGGCCTTTATCTGGCTTTCTAATTTCGCTCCCTCCATAAACTGCCCCTCCAACGTCGCCCGCAACGCCGCGAATTTCTGCTCAAAAGGCACGCCGTCATCCTCAACTTCGGCAGCGCCCACATAGCGGCCCGGGGTCAGGACGTGGTCATATTTGCGGATCAATTCCAGATCGGCCGATTTGCAAAAGCCCGCCACGTCTTTGTAAGCCTCCAGCCCGCGTTCCTCTAGCGCCTCGGGGGTGGAACGCCAGCGGTGGTAGGTTTCGGATATCTGCGCGATGTCCGCATCGCTAAACTCACGCCGCACGCGGTCAGCCATAAAGCCCAGATTCGGGCATCAATAAACAGGGTTTCGCCGCGCCGGTCACGGTGGCCATTGGCGCTTTTGTCGCGTGCTAAAATCCACAGGCAGACCGGAATTTGGGTGGAGTAAAACAACTGCCCTGGCATGGCGATCATGCAATCGACGCGGTCGCCCTCGATCATCTGTTTTCTGATTTCTCCCTCACCGCTGGCCATGCTCGACATAGAGCCATTGGCCAGTACCACCGCCGCCGTGCCACGCGGGGCCAAGTGGTGGATGATATGCTGAAGCCACGCAAAGTTGGCGTTGCCCTTCGGCGGCACGCCATAAGCCCAGCGCGCATCCTCCACCAGCTTATCCCCGCCCCAGTCGGAAATATTAAACGGCGGGTTGGCAAGGATGAAATCGGCCTTAACGTCCGTCAGTTCGTCCTTGTGAAAGCTGCCTTGAGAGTTCCAGCGGATATCGGCATCAATGCCATGCACGGCAAGGTTCATCTTGGCCAGCCGCCATGTGGTGTGGTTGATTTCCTGCCCGTAAATCGCGATATCATCAGGCCGCCCGCCGTGGCTTTGGATGAACTTTTCGGACTGCACAAACATGCCGCCCGAGCCGCAGCAGGGGTCATAAACGCGGCCAGAGTATGGCTCAAGAATTTCAACAAGGGTGCGCACGACCGAACGCGGGGTGAAAAACTCGCCGCCCCGCTTGCCTTCGGCCCCGGCAAAGCCTGAGATGAAATATTCGTAAACCCGGCCCAAAAGGTCGCGGGCGCGGTCGTTGTCATCATGCAGTTTGATATTGGAAAACAGGTCTACCAGCTCGCCCAGCATGGTTTTGTCCAGCGTTGGGCGGGCATAGTTTTTGGGCAGCACCCCCTTGAGGCTTTCATTGGTGGGGATGGCCTCAATAGCCTCCATCGCCTCATCAATGATTTTGCTGATGTTTTCCGAGCGGGCATTGTCTTGCAGGTATTGCCAGCGGGATTTTTCCGGCACCCAAAACACGCTTTCGGCTAGGTATTCTTCGGGGTCTTCTGGATCGGCAAATTCGTCTGCCGCCAGTTTATCGTGCAAGGCTGTGAAGGCTTCGGAGATGTATTTGAGAAATATGAGGCCAAGGGCGACGTGTTTATATTCTGAAGGCTCAAGTGCACCGCGCATTTTGTCAGCAGCTTTGAATAGGTCAGCGGCAAAATCGAGGTCTGACGAGCGGGTGTCGGTTGACGGGTTAGACATAATTTAGCCGGTCCTTTGAATTAAGTTAGCCAAAGACTAACGCCACCGGTCAGCAAGGCAAAGCGATTTCGCAACTAAAGCGAGAGAATTAAAGCGACATTCCCTTAATCAATTCCCCCTGCCGTTCCACCGAAATCTGCAAATAGGCACTGATTGTGGTGTCGATGCTGTCATGGCCAAGGTTCATAGACCATGCTTTGAACTGTTCGCGGGTGTCACACATCTGGTCGCCGTATTTGGTCAGCGTTTTGCGGAAACTATGCGGGAAAAACGGGTGCAGGCCAGCGGTGACGAATGTTGATTTGATCATTTCTCGAAAGGCGCTGGCATTGGCGTAGGTTTCGCCCGTTAGGCCCGTGCATTGAAAGCCTACGCCCTCGACCACTTCAATCTTGGGCTTGGGAAACAGCGCGTCATTTGGCCCGAACAACATATCTTTGCGCAGGTAGTTAACCCAATCGGTGAAACAGGTCAGATAGGTATCACCCACCGGATAAAACCAAGTGTAGAAGGTTTTCGAATTCTTGGTGCGCACGTCGCGGGCATCCTGAAATATCTGGCTTTCAATCAGATCAACATGTTTCAGGCGAAAAGAAGTCAGGGCACTGTCACGCGCACCCGTCAACATCAGCAGGGCAAAACCCGCGCGGTTGCGCTGTTCAATCAAGGTTGCGCCGGGCATCTGATTAAACGCATGGGCACATTGCTCCATCGACGGATAAGGGATTTCCCGCTTGGCATGGGCAACGCGCGCGTCCTTGGCGTTATTGTTGAAATAGGCCGCATCCAGATAGCTGATCCGCGATTTATAACCTTGCTGCGATGCAAGCCAGACAAAGAAAGATTTTATCATGCGCAGGATTGCATCAATCGTTGCCTTGGCCAAAGGATCGCCCGCGCGGGTTTTCTCTTTGGAAAGGTTCTTTTTGAAGCGGTTCACATGCTCATGGTGAAACTTTTTGAAAGACTTGAAACTGGTTGCCTGTTCATAGCGCAGGATCGCCGCCGCGACCTTATCCAGCGTGGTTTCGCTCTTGCCTTCCACATTGCGTAGATAGTTGAAATAGGCGCGCTTAATGCGTTCATTTTCTGGATTGCGTTTTGTCATTGGTTGCTGCTCCCTATGAAGTGCTAATTTAAGTGGTGGTTGTTTGTATCGTTTAGGGTGCGCTATCGCCGTTGAAGTGAATTTTGAAATGCTCGGAAAACACGGATATTTTGGCATTGCTGATGATGCGCGAACACATGCCACCACAGGCGCTACAGATGCCGTTCAAGCGTCCTGTCTTTGCAGTATGGGTTGTGTAGGTAACAGCGCTGTTCAAAGGCTTGCGGCCCGCCTTGCAGGCAAAGCAATTCAACTCGTTTTCCGGCAAGGTAAATTTTCTGGATTTAGTTTTGGCAGTGATAAAATCGCGCAGGTCGATGCCGTAAAGCAGAAAGGGGCGTTGGCCTTTTTCAATGGGTAATCCTTGCTTGATCCAGTTTCGGATTGTAGCAATCGAAATATCCAATTCTTCGGCGGCCTCAGCGGTTGTGTAAGTCAGGTTCTTTTTGATCCGGCTGGGATTGATACGTTTAGCCATCGTCTTGCCCCTCAAACAAGTCGCGGATGCCCAGCTCTGAAATGGAAAACTGGCTGTTACCCAAAAATGCGTGCAGATAATCCAATTCGTTTTGCATGAAATCTGCAAGGATGATTGCAAGAGTAGCTTTCACATCTACGGGGGTGGGGACTGTCATTGCACCACCATCTTCAAAAAACAATCTGCCTTTCCGTTTCCGGCAATCACCGTTCCGCGCATGAAGTTTGTTGAGAGGATATGGCTAGATGTATATATGGCAGGGTTTTCCTTCACGGAAATGGATTGTTTTTGTTCAAAAGGGGTAGGAATTTCCGATATTTGAGTGGACATAAGTTGGTTTTTCCCTCCCCCCCGGTATGTTTTTCCATCCAAGGAATGTCGGTTTTTCCAACGGGGCTTTTGCATTTTCCATTTCATAAACTCCTTACTGGCCGAAACTCCTTCCAAGGTTTCTTCGGTCAATGCGTAGGTTGCAGATTGCCCGATACCACTTGGCCCCAAACAATGCCCGCGCGTCAAAACAATGAAACCTCGTTTTTTCAGTTCAGAAAAATATCCGCCAACCGTATCTCGGCCAACATTTAGAGCTCTAGCCGCATCACGATGGCTCAAGAATAAGTTGCCATTGTTGCCACCTTTGTAATGGCGTTTTAATTCGATATAGAGTGCCCTTGGCCCCGGCTTCATGGTTGCCCATGCTTCGGACGCTTGGAGCCACTCAGAAAGCTGGACAAACGATCCAGCACCCCCTTTTTTACCTTTGTACCGGTTGGTCCGCATGATGCTACCTCGCTCTGGAGTTTGTAGGAGTTTGGCTATCGTTGCGGGTATTCAGTCACCGCAAGAAATGCAGCCTGCGCCCCACAGTGGGGGGGCGGGTTTTGGTTGTGCGGCTGACGTTGCAGCATCAATCCAACGGTTGATCTCGGATATTTCGATCCGGCTGGATTTACCGATTTTCAACTTTGTCAGCCGCCCGGCTTTGATTTCATTGTAAAGTGTCGCGCGAGAAACGGCGGCATATGATGCGGCTTCATTAATGCGCAACAAGCGGCGAGGAGTTTCAGAATGTATCATTTTTGTCCTGTATTTGTATGTGTGCAGGTGGAATATACAGGAAAGAATGGCTTCTCGAAGGGAAGCAAAAGTGGCAAAATGTGAAAAGAGATTTGCTTAGGGTTTTGCCTTAATAAAACTTACATTTTGCCTAATTTTTTAGGCCTAGTGCCCTTTTGATTGTATCGGAGTGTAGAGAGAGTCCACATTCCGCTTCGACACGGCGAGCAACCGATTTCCATGAGGTTCCAGAATGACCATTTGGAAAAATTTTATCATAAGTCTGTGCAGCTAATTCCCTTTTACTCGGTCGTCCTACGGAAAGAATATGCTCGGTAGGTGTTGGCGAATAAATCGCTCTTAGTTTTTCTTTCGATGGAATGTTCTCTTGCTTGATGGTTAGCGCGGCCCCATCAAATGGCTCAAAAGTTTGTAAAAGTTGTTCTGCTCGCAAGATCGCCGTAGTTAAGTTTTCAAGTTTAATATTGTTTCCCTCCAAATTCAGGGACGCTTTTCTCCTAATTCTAATTGCTGTTTTCAATTTTTCAACTCTGGCATAAGCGCCATCCAACCACTTTTTTGCGCGATTTGTGTCAATACACCAGCTTTTGTGGCCTACGATCCACAACCCAGAAAACCCAACTTTTGAACCTGCAAGTTCACGAGACAAAACACTATTATGAACTCGTAAAACAACACCTTTTCTGGTGCAGATCTCAAGTATATTCGGCTTGTTAATCAGATTAAGTAGCGCTTCAATTGCTTCCGCATACCTGTTCCATCCATTCGCATGAAAATCGATCTGCTCTTGCCTTGAACGTTTATTTAGTTCGGAAGCGGGGAACGGATCGGGCCGGTTTTCTTTTGCAATCTCTCTAAATAGCCTTTCAACCTCAACAATCATTTCGTATCCATCTGTACAAAACATCACCCAATCCTCACAATTTTAGCCATTTTTCCCGTGACGATTTCCGCCCATTTATCCAAAACTCTAGCCCTCTGGGGCAGTTGCTCCGCCTGATTGTAAACCCGCGCCACTGCGGATGGCGCAGACCCGCTGGCGCTGTGATTTAATATCCGGTCAACAACTGCTTCGGGTTCGCCAGCGTTAGCGAGTGCGGTAGCAAAGCTCGTTCGAATATCGTGCAGATGCCAAGGCTCAAAATTATCCCCCAGTATTTTATCTAGTTTCCGTTTCATCGGGGAAAACCCGGACACTGGTGTTTTGCCTGTAGTTGAAAAAACAAATTTACTTGCGCTTTGGGTTAAGCCCTCCAAATTTGCGAGTGCAGGCTGAGATAAGTGAGTGGTGTGTGGTTTGCCATTTTTAGTTTCAGCGCCAGACTTAACGATTTGTCGATTGACCAAGTCCACTTGATCCCAACGCAATTGTGCGATTTCACCACGGCGCTGGCCTGTTAGCATGAGGACGCGCAAAAACGGCCCCCATAATTCGCCCATATTGTAAGTGGCGTTCCAAATTATTCGAATCTCGGAAATGCCCAAAATCCGTTCGCGCGCTGTTTCTCTAATTGCTTTCGCAAGACCTGCCCCAACGGGATTGTCGATATAGTCCCTCTGCCACGCCCAATTCGTCAGCGCCAGCAACATGCCACGAATGCGATTTGCATATACTTTGTGACCTTCCATAGCTTTTGCGTCGATGGCTTCTTGTATATCTTTACGGGTTAGGTCGGCTATGGATTTCCCAAGATGTTTTGTAAGCGCACGTTCAATAACCCTTTTTCGTTCAATTCCCGTGCGCAAATGGGACAGGTGCAAGTCGTTGTAGGTGTTAATTACCTGTTGAACGGTTGATAAGCTTGCGAGCTTTGCGGCATCCTCAATTCGCTTGGCTTTAAGAAGCGCAACCCTGTCTATTCCTTGCGCGGCTTCAACTTCCAATTCCAACGCAATCTTGCGGGCGCGAGCCAAACTAATAGGGGTCGGCCAACGGCCAAGAGTGTGTTTGCGTTTCACCCCCCCCTTTATTCGCTTCTCATAAACCCAAGTAGCGTTTCCATGTGCAGTTAGGCGAAAACGTAGCCCCGCGCGGCGAGTGTCCGATACTTCAAGCCTTCCCTCATCGGGTGCTTTTAGGCTGCTCAGATATCTATCTGTAAATTCATGTTTCATATGTACACCTTGTCCCCCACGACTCCGTTAGGGGACATATGGGGGACATTTTCCATTAGATTATGTTAAACAACTGTGGACAAGCCTAGACAATTCACGCCGTAATGGCAAGTTAACCTTGCGCTAAAACTCTTTATTTATAAGGGAATATTTTGCCTATCATGACCTTGGATGGAAGCGAGTGGACAATGATCCAAATTGGATTGCTCTCTGCCTTCTAAGCAGGGGGTTTCAGGTTCGAGTCCTGATGGGATCACCATTCACATTCGAATGGCAATACTTGCAGGCCGGATGGCATGGGCGACCTGTGAGGGTTTCAGCAGCTGCGCAAAGCAAAGCAAATCCAGGTTATTGGGGACTGATCTCGGTCAGGCGGGCGCGTAAAACATTATTTATTTCCTCCATGTCATTGCGCATTTCCTTTATTAGCCAGTCGCGGATATCCTCCACGACTGCGCGCATCGGTGTCAGGTTGGAGGCCAGAATGTGATGCCGTCGCCCGGTTTTGACTACTTGGGTACAGGCGGGAACAAGATTGCCCGCGATTATCTGATGCGAGGTTTCAGAGGCCCAGGCCAGCGCGATGCCTTGCCCTTGTAGCGCTGCCTGAATGGTGGTGGCAAAATCTGAGAACCTGAAGGAGCGCTGGTTGCCCAAAGTAACGCGTCCTGTGGCATGTAAGTATTCCTCTAGGGAATATCGTTGCTGTGCCCCGTCCAGTGCCGTGTGCAGGCGTCCCTTGATGGGGTGGTCCAGAGAACCGTATTCCGCGAGATAGCCGGGCGAACAAAGTGCAAGTATTCGTTCATCGGCAAAAGGCCAGCGGTGCATGTTCACATCATCCGGGCTTGAGAGGCGCACCCAGAGGTCAACGTCTTTGGCAATACCGTCATTTCCGGCGTTGAACATCTGGAAAGTCAGGTTTACAGCCGGGAAATTCATCTTGAAACGACGCATTCTCGGGAGAAACCAATGGTTTACAGATGTTGTGGACATGGAAATGGATACCGTATCCTGACTCTCGTTCTGATGGCCGATTTCGCGCAATGTCTCACTGACGGTATTGAAAGCCGTTGAAGTTGCTCGAAAAAGCCGGTCTCCGTTCTGGGTCATTTCGATCCAGCGTCCGCGGCGATGGAATAGGGAATAGCCCAGATGTGTTTCCAGCCCACTGATGGCGCGGCTGATCGCGGGCTGGGTTACGTTAAGTTCTTTTGCTGCTGCAGAAAAACTGCCCAGACGAGCGACAATTTCGAATGTGAACAGGGAATTTGTCGACGGAACCTGGCGGCGCAGCATATTATATCCTCAAGTTATATTAACTATCATTATTATTACGGTTTCCTTTCCTGCGCAAGCCAGACACTTTAAGGCAGCATAGAACTACAGGGAGTAATAACTATGACAGAATACAAAGAAAAAACGCCTACAATCAATAACTTGTCTGCTGCTGATCAAAGCATGGTCAAATCTGGCCTGAGTCGTGGCGTATCGCGCCGGGCAGTAATGGGCTGGCTGATGGCCGGTGGTGCAACTGTTGCGGCGGCTGGTTCCATCGTTTCTTCCGCTTCCAAAGCCGTTGCAGCGACGCCGCAAAAAGGCGGCACAATCAAATTCGCGTCGGATGTGCATGGACCATCTGATACGCTTGATCCGGGCCTCAATACTTCGACAATCGACTATTCACGCGGCCGTGCCCACTATAACGGTTTGGTCCAGTTCAACGATGACACATCTGTACGCCCCGAGCTTGCAGAGGAGTTTTCTGCAAACGGTGACAATACCGAATGGACGTTCAAGCTGCGCAAGGGTGTTCGTTTCCACGACGGTAGTGGCTTGACCGCTGACGATGTGATGTACTCGATGGGCCGCCATTATGGTGACAAGTCCACCTCGACCGCGAAAACGCTGGTTGCTGATGTTGCCGAGTGGGTTAAAGTTGACGAGTTCACCGTCAAGGCCGTGATGTCTGGCCCAAATGGTGACCTGCCCAAAATTCTGGCAACATCGCAGTTCAAGATTATCAAAGACGGCACCACGGATTTCCAGAACCCGATGGGGACTGGCCCGTTCAAGCTGGCCGATTATCAGCCCGGTGTGCGTTCCTTGCACACACGCAACGAAGATTACTGGCGTGATGGCCCGAATGCGGACACACTGGAAATTTTTGCGATTACAGACAAAGTGGCCCGTACCAGTGCGCTGCTGTCTGGCGACATTGACCTGATGCAAGCACTTGATCCTAAGGCGATCCCGCAAATTGAATCTGCGCCGGGTGTTGGTATTTGGTCCGTTGCCTCTGGGGCCTATATTGGCATTGCGATTATGGGCAACACAGAGCCGGGCAACAATCCCGACTTTGTTTTGGCAATGAAATATATCCAGCGCCGTGAAAAAATTGTGCGCTCGATCCTGAAAGGTCAAGGCACAGTTGGCAACGACAATCCTATCAATGTCGCTTACGGTGAAGATTTCTGTTCTGATTTGCCAATCCGCGCCCATGATCTGGACAAGGCCAAGTTCCACCTGAAAAAATCAGGTATTACCGAGGCGACAATTCAGGTGGCAGAAGTTGCACCGGGCACCACCGATGTGGTTCTGCTGATGCAACGTGAGGCGCAGAAAATTGGACTGAAACTGAACATCAACAAAGTACCGAATGACGGTTACTGGGGTGCTGTTTGGATGAAAACACCGATGAATGTGACCACTTGGAACATGCGTCCAACGGCCAATGTGATGATGAATCTGGCATTCGCGCCAGATGCACCATGGAACGACAGCCTGTGGTCAAATGAGCGGATGGGCCAGTTGCTGGTTGAATCGCGTGCGGTTACCGATCCGGCGTTGCGTCACGAGATGTATTGCGAAATGCAAACGCTTATCTCTAACGAAAGTGGCATGATCATTCCGGCACACCGGAACTATCTGGATGCGAAATCCGACAGTATCGAGGGCATCGGTCGTATGCCGCTTGGCTCGCTTGGTGGTTACGAGTGGCCAGAATTCGCGTATCGCACAGACCTGTAATAACAATCTGACAAGAAGATTGCGGGCCCTAATCTGGCCCGCAATCCAAGCCCTGCCACCAACGAGCAGGTCGTGATCAAGCACAACAGCCAGGAGGGTTACACATCATGCAACGCATGGTCTTTCAACGCATCATTATCGGTATTGTCACCCTGTGGGTGGTGTCCATTTTGGTTTTTGTCGGTACTTCGATTCTGCCCGGGGACGTGGCGGAAATTGTACTGGGGCAAACCGCCACCCCTGAATCGCTTGCGGCCTACCGTGCCGAGCGTGGGTTGGATCAGCCGATGTATATGCAATACGCCTCATGGCTCGGGGGGATGTTTACTGGTGATCTGGGGACGTCCAAAGCAGGCGGGGCCTCGATTGCCAGTCTGATTGGCGGACGGTTCGGGAATACCATGCTTCTAGCAGGTGTTGTGGCTTTGATCTCGGTTCCGATGTCGATCGTCCTTGGCCTGCTGGCGGCGATGTACCCCGGCACATGGATTGACCGTATCCTGACCTTTGGCACGCTTAGCCTGATTTCGGTGCCCGAATTTTTCATCGCAACATTCATGGTGCTGATTTTCGCGGTCAACCTCAACTGGCTACCGGCGATCGCCCATATGTCACCCGAAGATAGTTTTTGGCAAACAATCGGCGGCATGGCCATGCCTTTGATTACCTTGATCATCGTGGTTGCGGCGCAAATGATCCGTATGACGCGGGCTGGCATCCTGAACGTGATGAATTCGCCCTATATCGAGATGGCAATTCTCAAGGGGGTACGGCGCAAGCGCATTATCTTGCGTCACGCGTTTTACAATGCCATTGGCCCGATCGTGAACGTGGTCGCACTGAATCTGGCTTACCTGGTGTCCGGTGTGGTGATCGTGGAAACGATTTTTGCTTATCCCGGCCTTGCCAAGTTGATGATCGACGGGGTGCAAACCCGCGATCTGCCATTGGTTCAGGCCTGCGCCATGATCTTTTGTGGCACTTACGTAATTCTGATTATTATGGCTGATGTGGCGGCAATCTTGTCGAACCCACGTTTGCGCAATCCGAAATAGGGGGGCAAGACATGACTGATGCAACCGCAAATACAGAAGAGACGACAATTTACGATGAATTGCCGGACGCGCCGCCAAAGAAAAAACTAACCCTGACATGGGTTGGTAAACTGGGCGTCACCGTTGTGGTGTTCTGGCTGGTGATGGTTTTTGTCGGGCCGTATATCGCGCCGTTCCACGAGGCTGATATTATCGCCTATGACAGCTATATGCCGATCCTGTCCACAACCGAGGGTGAAGGCTTTCACCTGCTGGGTACCGATTATATTGAGCGCGATCTTTTCTCGCGTATCCTTTGGGGTGCCCGTACCACAATTGGTATCGCCTTTACCGCAACCCTGCTGGCCTATTTGGTCGGTGTGTCGCTGGGTATTGCAGCCGCAGTCGCCGGTGGTTGGGTTGATGTGAGTCTCAGCCGGGTGAACGATGCGATCATTTCACTGCCCTCGATCATGCTGGGCCTGCTGGCGGTGAACGCTTTTGGTTCCTCTATCCCGACGCTGATTATGACCGCAGGCGCGATCTACGCTGCATCGGTGTTCCGCATCGCGCGTGCCCTTGGGCAAGACATAATGGTGATGGATTTTGTCGAGGCCGCGCGGGTGCGTGGCGAAAGCATGCGCTGGATCATCTTCCGCGAGGTTCTGCCCAACGCCGCCATGCCGCTGGCCACCGACTTTGGTCTGCGGCTCGTGTTCGTGGTGCTGTTCATCTCGTCGCTGTCCTTCCTCGGCCTTGGCATCCAGCCACCAATGGCGGATTGGGGGTCGATGGTGCGTCAAAATCTCGACGGTCTTGGTTACGGTTCCTATGCGGCGGTTTGGCCGGCGCTGGCAATCGCGACTTTCACCATTTCCATCAACCTTATTGTCGATGATATTTCTGCATCATCCGGCGGTAGCTTGGCGAAGAAGATGATATAATGACTGAACTACTAGAAGTTAGAGACCTGAAAATCGAGGCCCCCCAGAAGGACGGGCCAGCCATTCCAATCGTCAAGGGCGTCAGTTTTGACGTCAAGGCGGGCGAGGTTGTAGCCCTGATCGGGGAATCCGGTTCGGGCAAAACCACCATCTCGCTGGGATCCCTTGGTTACACCAAACCGGGGCTGGAGTTTTCCGGCGGCTCCATCAGCCTGCACGGCAATGACATCCTGAGCATGAGCAATAACGATCTGCGTTCCTTGCGCGGCCAAAAAGTGGCCTATCTTGCGCAGAGTGCGGCAGCAACGTTCAACCCTGCAATCACCATTGGCGAGCAGGTGACAGAATCCGCAGTGCTGCACGGGGTTATGACGCAGGAAGAGGCCTCCGAGCGGGCAACCGAGCTTTATCACGCGCTGGAATTGCCCGATCCGGAATTGCTGGGCAACCGTTACCCGCACCAGGTATCGGGCGGTCAGTTGCAACGTCTGATGGCGGCAATGGCGTTGGTTGGGCGCCCTGATCTTCTGGTTCTGGACGAGCCGACGACGGCGCTTGATGTGACCACCCAGATTGAGGTTTTGAAGGCCTTTAAGAAGGTGATTCAGGAGGAAGGCTCAGCCGCTATTTATGTGACCCATGATTTGGCAGTTGTTGCCCAGATTGCGGATCATATTGTGGTTCTGTATTCAGGTGAGGTCCAAGAACAAGGGCCCGTTGATCAGATCATCAACAACCCGCAACACCCCTATACCAAACGTCTGATGGCAGCGGCACATTCTGGGCCCAAGCCGGGCATGGGGGACAAGCTGTCAGGGGATCACGACAAGGATGTCGCCAACATCGAGGTCAAGGACATGACCGCCGGTTATGGCGAAATTAAGAATGGCAAGCCTGCGATTACTGTGCTGCGTGACATCAACATGTCAGTGAAAAATGGTCATGTTGTTGGCGTGATTGGCGAATCTGGCTGTGGGAAATCCACATTGGCACGGGTGATTGCCGGCCTGCTGCCGCCAGCACAGGGTGAGGTGATACTGGACGGCACAACCTTGAAAGGGTCGTATAAACAGCGTTCCAAAGTTGATCTGCAAAAGGTGCAGTTCGTTTATCAAATGGCGGATACTGCGCTGAATCCCAAACAGCTGATCGGCGAAATTTTGGGGCGCCCGGTAGAGATGTTTGAGGGTCTGCACGGCAAAAAGAAACGCGAGAAGGTGGCAGAGTTGCTGCGTATGGTGGAACTGCCAATCGAGTTCGAAAACCGCTATCCAGCGGAGCTGTCGGGCGGGCAAAAACAACGGGTCAATCTGGCGCGTTCGCTGGCGGCCAAACCGGAAATCATGCTCTGTGACGAGGTGACATCCGCGCTCGATTCCATCGTTGGATCAAACGTGGTGAAACTGTTGAAACGCTTGCGCGATTTGACCGGCGTGTCGTTTATGTTCATCACCCATGATCTGTCCACAGTGGCGGCATTTGCCGATGAAATCGTGGTGCTGTACGCAGGGCGGATTGTAGAGCAAGGGCCGGTGGATCAAGTCCTCTCTCCCCCCTTCCATCCCTACACGCGTCTGCTGATTTCCTCGGTTCCCGAGATGAAAATCGGATGGCTGGAAGAGACCATGGAAAAGCGCGAGATGGCGGTTGGCATTGCGCGCGGTGTGGAAATTACGGCTGTGGGTTGCCCGTTCTACAATCGTTGTCCGATTGCAATTGACGGCACCTGCAACACCAAAACTCCGCCTGTGCATGAACCAGTACCAGGGCACCAAATTTCCTGCCATCACAGCCTTGAGGAAATCTCGGCGATTGAGAGTGCGCCGCAACAAATCCTGCACGGGTTTGAGAAAGCGGCACCAGATGATGATTCAGTTCGCGCCTAGCATTTAGCATTGGGAGATTGCTATGATTAAGAAAATACTGATTGCAGTGGATGGCTCGCAACACGCGTTGCAAAGCGTGGAAATCGGATCGGAGATCGCTATGGCAGTGGGGGCAAAAGTGATGTTGTTTCATGTGGTGAAACCCTATCGCCTGCCCGATAGCCTCAAGAAATTTGCCAAGGCGGAACATATGGCAACCATTGATGCGGATCTGCTCAAGCAAGGGGCGAAATATCTGCTGGCTGGTGCGATGGATGCGGCCCATGGCGCGGGGCTAAAGGATGTGGATGTCGACACCAAAGAAGGCCCGATTGCCCGCACCATCACCGACCGCGCGAAATCCTTCAAGGCCGATCTGATTGTTATCGGTTCGCGTGGCATGGGCGATCTGGAGGGGTTGTTGCGCGGTGGCGTTTCACACCGGGTTGAAACCTTGGCTGAATGTCCGGTTCTTGTGGTAAAATAGGCTAGGAATAACGCATGCAGCCCATCGCTCTTTATGACTGTTTTTCCAATCAGCGATTTGGTGGAAATGTCGGTGGCATCGTTTTTGATGCCGCTGATCTTGATGCCGGTCAAATGCAGAAAATTGCCCGAGAATTGAACGCCGCTGTAACCGGTTTTGTAATTGGCCGGAACGGTGCCGAGGTAACTGCGCGTTTCTTTATGCCCGGCGCAGAAATCGCCATGTGCGGGCATGTTACCGTTGGGCTGTTCACCCATTTTGCTGATCTGCAACCAGATGTTTCCGAGTTTGTACTGAAAGCGCCAGCAGGCAATATCCCAGTTCGGGTAACACGCAATGACACCGGGCCTCCAACGGTCATGATGCAATTGTCTGTACCCAAACCGATTGCCGGTTCTGTTGATCTTGATGCACTGGCCGATGCCTTGGGTGTGCCTGTCGCAAAGCTGGAAACTCGAGCGCCGGTTCAGGCGGCGGATGCCGGGTTAAAACACTTGTTTGTGCATCTTGAAACTTTGGCAGAGGTGCAAGCACTGGCGCCGGATTTCCAGAAACTCAGGGCGTTAAGTGCTGCGACTGACGTGCAGACCATCGGCTGTTTCTCTATGCAGACCCAAGACCCTGATGCAACCCTTCACATCCGTGATTTCTGCCCTGCTGTGGGGGTGGATGAGGTACCCGCCTCTGGTACCACCAACGGTGCTCTGGCGGGGTATCTGGTGGCGCAGGGGTTTATTGCACCCAATTCTCAGCAAATATCTGCCGAACAGGGGGCCGAAATTGGCAGGCCAAGCCGGGTATTCAGTGAAATTAGTGTTGAGCAAGGGCTGGTATCCGGCCTTTGTGTCGGCGGACAGGCGGTTGCCAGCCTAACCGGAAACCTGGCTTAGCCGAAATCCTTCATCACCCGCGATTTTTGCCGCTGCCAATCGCGCGCCTTCTCGGTGTCGCGCTTGTCGGATTGCTTTTTCCCTTTGGCAATGCCGAGCAATAATTTGGCTGTGCCTTTGTCGTTAAAATACATCTTTAGCGGCACCAGCGTCATACCAGAGCGGCTCTTGGCCTTCCACAGGCGGGCCAGTTCCTTTTTTGATACCAGCAACTTGCGCCGACGCCGTTCCTCATGGCCAAAGTTGCGCGCGTCGGTGTAGAGCGAAATATAGCTGTTGATCAGCCACAGTTCGCTGTTCTCAATATCGGCATAGCTCTCATTGATATGGGCCGAGCCGCCACGCAGGGATTTCACCTCGGACCCCATCAGCATCATGCCGCACTCGATTGTGTCCTCAATCGCGTAATCGTAACGGGCGCGGCGGTTTTCCGCCACGACCTTGTTATTACTGTCAGATTTCTTTTTCTTTGCAGCCATTGCGCGCTAGTTGATCAGGCCGGCATGGCGCATGCCCGCCTCGACCATTGCCTTGGTTTCCGGCAAAAGATCAGTCAGTGGCAAGCGTACTTCGCCAGTGTCCCTGCCCAGAATTGACATGCCGTATTTGACGCCCACAAGGCCGGGTTCCGTGAAAATGGCCCCGTGCAAGGGCATCAGCCGATCTTGAATCTCCAAGGCTTTGGCATAATCACCGGCAAGCGTGGCTGCTTGCAATTGGGCGCATAATGCAGGGGCAACATTTGCCGTAACCGAGATGCAGCCGATACCGCCTTGGGCATTAAACCCATGTGCGGTGGCATCTTCGCCAGACAGCTGAATGAAATCGGCACCGCAATGCAGTCGTTGCAGGCTGACACGTGCGATATCGCCAGTGGCATCCTTGACGCCAATAATGTTTTCCAGCTTGGCCAGTTCCGCCATGGTTTGCGGGGTCATATCAACAACCGAGCGCCCGGGAATGTTATAGATGATGATCGGCAAGCCAACGGCGTTCAGCGCGGTGTAATGGGCGATCAGGCCACGCTGGGTTGGTTTGTTATAGTAAGGCGTGACCACCAAACCTGCATCTGCACCGGCGTCTTTGGCAAACTGCAGCAGGCTGATGGCCTCGGATGTATTGTTGGAACCGGCACCGGCAATCACCGGAATGCGCTCTGCAACGGTTTCGACCACCACTTTGATCACGTGCATGTGCTCGTCATGGCTCAGTGTTGGGCTTTCACCGGTTGTACCTACGGGAACCAAGCCGTTGCTGCCTTCGGCAATGTGCCATTCGACCAAGTCCTTCAGGCCCTTGTCGTCCACCTTGCCGTCTTTGAACGGGGTGACGAGGGCGGGAAAGGATCCTTTAAACATTGGTCTGGTCTCCAGATAAGAGTTGGTTATGAGTCGCCCCTATACGGGGAAACCCGCAATACGTAACCTTGAAATGTTGAAATGCCAAGTTAAGCTATGAAAAAAGCGTCATTCCCGCTAGGTTAACGGTCAGGCGAAAACAATTTGGATCATATGCGCAACATTTACCGGATCATTATCTGTTTGGCTCTGCTGTTGCCACAATTTGTGGCGGCGCAGTCTCTTGAGGAAGACGGCGATCTGCTGTCCACAGCACTGAGCGCCATTGCCTCGGGGGATTGGGTGACGGCGGACCATTTTGCCAGCCAGATGTCCGAACCGGCAGGGCGCACGCTGATTTTATGGCAAAGGCTGCGGCGCGGCGAAGGTGACTGGCAGGAATATCAGGATTTTCTGGCCATACATGGTGATTGGCCGGGCTTGAAACGGCTGCGGCAGCGCGGAGAACGGGCGATTCCCGTAAATTACAACCCGGTTGCGGTGCGGGCATATTTTGCGGATCAGTTACCGCAAACAGGAACCGGTTCCTTGCGGCTAACGGAGGCATATGCTGCGCAAGGGCGCACGGCGGATGCCAGAGGCGAGGCAATTCGCGCTTGGACCCAGTTGCCGCTAGCGCAGCATGAGGCTTCGCAATTGCTGGCCAAATTCAAGGGTGCGCTGGCACGGTTTCACCAAAAGCGCATGGATAACCTGCTGTGGAGCCGAGAGACAAAAGCCGCCGAGCGGATGATGGTACATATCCCCCCCGCGCATCAAAAACTGGCCAAGGCACGGATTGCCTTGCAGCGGGCCAGCAAGGGGGTTGATGCGGTGATCAAGGCCGTTCCCGAGGATTTGCAGGATGATGCAGGGCTGGCATATGACCGCTTTGTGTGGCGACTGAAAAAGAACCGCTGGGATGATGCGCAGGCACTGATTGTGGAACGCAGTGGTAATCGGGCAAAGCTGGGTCGACCAGAGGCTTGGTCAAATCGGCGCCGATCTTTCGTGCGCCGTGCCATGCGTGCGGGTGAGGATGACTTGGCTTATTGGTTGGCCAGCCAACACGAATTGAAATCGGGTTCTGATTACGCTGATCTGGAATGGCTGGCGGGTTACCTTGCCCTGACCAAACTGGACGCGCCTGAACAGGCGTTGATCCATTTCAAAAACCACCATAACGCTGTGAAAACACCGGTTAGCCTCGGGCGTGCCGGATACTGGATGGGCCGCGCCCATGAGGTCACAGAGGATTTTGACGCAGCGGTTGTGGCGTTTGAGTTGGGTGCGCAATACCAGACCAGTTTTTATGGGCAATTGGCGGCACAAAAGATTGGTTTTGCCACCGATCCGAATTTGGCCAAAGGGCTAGAGGTTGGCGACTGGCGCAAGGCCGGGTTTACCCAAGCCCAGCCGGTACGCGCGGGCATTCTGCTGCATTACGCCCAAGAGCAAAATTTGATGCGCTGGTTCTTCAGCCATGTGGCCGAGAGCCTGAATGCAGAGCAATCGGTGCAACTGGCGAATATTGCTTTGGAACTGGACCGCCCTTATGTCGCGTTGGGGGTGGCCAAAGAGGCCGCCAAGAAGGGTATTGTCATTCCCAAAAGCTATTTTCCGGTGACCGAACTGGCAACGTTTTCCGTGGATGTTGATCCAGAGGTCGCCATGTCCATTGCAAGAAGAGAGAGCGAGCTGAACACCGAGGCTGTCAGCCCTGCGGGCGCGCGCGGTCTGATGCAGATCATGCCCAATACTGCGCGGCAGGTGGCGGGGGAAATCGGTGCAAATTATTCAAAAAACCGCCTGACCAGCGACTGGCGTTACAATGCCAAGCTGGGAACGGCCTATCTTGGCGGGTTGCTGGAACTGTATGAGGGATCTTATGTGCTGGCTTTTGCCGCCTATAACGCAGGCCCCCACCGCGCCGACCAGTGGATCGAACGTTTTGGAGATCCGCGTGATTCAATTGTGGATCAGGTGGACTGGATCGAACATATCCCGTTCCGCGAAACCCGCAATTACGTGATGCGGGTGATGGAATCCCTGCATGTTTACCGTTCGCGCCTTAGCGGAGAAGCTGTTCCCCTGCGTCTGGCAGAAGATCTGACGCGCGGTTAGGTTTGGTTGATACGGGCACGCCACAGGGTATACAGGCCCGCAGAAACAATAACTCCTGCCCCGATTGCGGTGGAAATGCGCAAGTCTTCGTGGAACACGGTGATCCCCAGAATAGACACGAAAACCAATTGTAGGAACGCGAAGGGCTGCACTACGCTGGCCTCTGCGACCTCGTAACATTTGATCAGCAGGTAGTGGCCCAGTACTCCGCTTACGCAGAGAATTGCCATGATGGCCCAGTCACCCCCAGCCATGGGTTCCCAGAAAAACGGGCCGATCAGGGTCATGATGATCACCCCGCCAATCCCCGTCCAGAAAAAGCTGGTGGTGGCTGTGTCTTTGCGCGCCACGTAACGGGTCAGCAGGCCGTAAACTGCGAACATCAAGGCTGCGGTCAACGGGATCAGGGCCGCAGGGGAAAACACCTTGATGCCGGGTTGCAGAATAATCATCATACCAAGGAAACCAACCCCGATGGCCGCCCAACGCCGCCAGCCCACGGATTCGCCCAGAACGGGACCGGACAGGGCGGCAATCAGCAACGGGTAACTGGCGAATACTGCGTGGGTTTCAATCAGGCCAAGATAAACAAACGCCTGCACGGTCACCAGAATTTCCAGCGCCAGCAGCACCCCGCGAAACAGTTGCAGCCACATCTGGCTGGTGGCAGCAACGCGGCGCACCGACCCGTATTTTATTCGCGCCAGCGCGATCACAAAGGCGGCGAAAAACCAGTAACGGATCATCACAACCATCATCACATTGTATTCATCCGCCAGATAACGCGACAGCCCGTCTTGCATTGCAAAGACAAAAGTTGTGGCAATCATCAGCAAGATGCCTAGGCGCGGGTTGTTGTTGTCCACGATATTATTCCAAAGTCAGGAAACCTCTGGACATGTGCCGCTTGCGGCCAAATCCTTTTACCCTTGTGACCTCAAACCCCGCCTTTGCCAAGCTTTGTCTGACATGCCCCGCGGCGGTGTAGGTGGCGAATGTGCCGCCCGTTTTGGTGTGGTGTGCGACCTGTGCCATCAGATCGGCACCCCAAAGCTCCGGGTTTTTCGCAGGCGAGAACCCGTCTAGAAACCATGCATCTGCTTGGCCGCGCCAATCGTGCAGGGTTTCGCGTGCATCCCCCTGGATAACCTGAACCGACAAGGTGTCGCATTCCAGCCGCTGTCGGGTGTCATCCCAATGTTGCCAAAACATTTCAGAAACCTCGCGCAATTCGGGCCATGCCGAATGCGCCCGTTTCATAGCAGCTGATTGCATGGGGAACGCCTCAAAACTGGTAAAGCGCAACTGCCCGCGCTGGCCGGTTTGCAACCACAATCTCCACAGGCACAACAGGTTCAGCCCCGTACCAAAGCCCAGTTCGGCCACATGAAAATCCGGCGCGAACCTTGCTGGCAAATCATTGCCGCTCAGAAAAACAAATTCCGTTTCAGCCCTGCCGTTATCCAGCGAAAAATACGGGTCATCAAAGCGGGTTGCGACGGGGATATCCCCGTCGCGCCATTCCAGTTCTGCATTTTCCCGCTGGTTGCTCATTGGGTCATGCTTTAGGGGGAATAGCAGGCAAA
>JAHRVG010000135.1 GCA_019090795.1 Paracoccaceae bacterium
AGATGTGTATAAGAGACAGCCCGCGGGCTTGGCCTTGCCAATGTTTACGCCGCGCTAGAGGCAGGGTGCATCCGTTTTGACGCCTCGCTCGCCGGGCTTGGGGGATGTCCGTTTGCGCCCAATGCCACCGGCAATATCGTTATGGAAGACTTGGTCTTTCTGCTTGAGGGCGCAGGCCTGAATACCGGCATTGATGTCGACAAGCTATTGCCGATCCGCGATATCATTACAAAGAACCTGCCCGACGAACCGCTTCATGGCACCTACGCCAAGGCCGGTGCCCCCAAAGGGTTTCCTTGGGCCGCCTCAACCAATTCAACGCAGGAATAACAAATGAGTGAGCAATCAGTCGAATTTGCCCTGGGCGAAGACTATCCCGAATATCGCCGTGAGGTTGCCAAGGTCTGCAAGGACTATCCGCCGTCCTATTGGGAGTATCTGGAGAACCAGCCACCCTCGGGCAGCTATCCGACCAAATTTGTCGAGGCGCTGACAAAAACTGGTTTTTTATCAGCCCTAATTCCTGGCAAATATGGCGGCCTTGGTCTGCCAGTGCGGGGCGGTGCCGCGATATTGGAGGCCATCCACGCGGCGGGCTGTACCGCTGGGCCGTGCCATGCGCAGATGTATACAATGGGTACGATTTTGCGCCACGGCAGTGATGCGCAAAAAGACAAATACCTGCCAAAAATTGCCAAGGGTGAATTGCGCCTGCAAGCGTTTGGCGTGACCGAACCGACCACCGGCTCTGACACCACCCAGCTGAAAACGCGGGCGGACAAGGTTGATGGTGGCTATAGGATCAACGGACAAAAGGTCTGGATCAGCCGTGCGGGCCATTCCGATCTGATGCTGCTTTTGGCGCGCACCACCCCGGCCGATCAGGTTGAAAAGCGCGCGCATGGGGTGTCGACCTTTTTGGTGGACATGCGTCTGGCCAAGGAAAACGGTATGGTCATCACGCCGATTGATGCGATGATCAACCACAACACAACTGAGATTTTCTTTGACGATGTGTTTATTCCCGAGGACAGTCTGGTTGGGCAAGAGGGGCGCGGCTTTCGCTATATCTTGGATGGGATGAATGCGGAACGTTGCCTTGTGTCCAGTGAGACCATCGGCAACGGGCGCTATTTTCTGCGCGAGGCGATCAAATTCGCCAATGAACACAAACGGTTCGGGCGGCCCATGTCGGCGACCCAATCGGTGCAATTCTCGATCGCGCAGGCCTATGCCCAGCTTGAAACTGCTGATTTGATGGTGCGCAAGACAGCTGCGATGTTCGACGCAGGGATGAAATGTGGCGCCGAGGCGAATATGAGCAAGATCCTGTCAGGTGAGGCATCCTGGGCCTGCGCGCAGGTAGCGCTGAGTATTTTTGGCGAAGCGGGCATGGATAAATCTTCGTCCATTCAGCGCAAATGGCGCGAGGCGCGTACCGCGCGCAATTCACCGATTTCACCGAATATGGTGCTTAATTTTATCGGCCAGCATGTTCTCGGCATGCCGCGCTCTTACTGATGAACAGGGATATTTGCGATGACTGATGAGCTGTTGATGATGCGGATTGACGACGATAATTACGACGAATTCCGCGATCCGCTAAAGGCACTTTGTGCGGGTTTTCCGGGGGCATACTGGCGCGCGCTAGAGGATAAGCCAGCCGATCAGAGATACCCCTCCGAGTTTGTAGATGCCCTGATGGAGTCCGGATTTCTGGGGGCGCTGATCCCTGAGGAATTTGACGGCGCAGGCCTGTCGCTACGCATTGCCGCGATTATTCTCGAGACCATCCATTCGACGTCCTGCAACGCCGGTGCGGCGATCGGACAGATGTATCTGTCCGACATTCTGGTGCGCCACGGATCGGATGCGCAAAAACAGAAATACCTAGGCGCGATTGCCGCTGGTGAGGTGCGTTTTCTGGCCTCGGCGGTCACCGAAACCGAAACCGGTGATGATTTGGCGCCAATGACCACCAGCGCGGCAAAAACTGGTGATGTCTATGTTGTGAACGGGGCCAAGCAATGGGTCAATAACGCACTGAATAGCGATCTTATGCTGCTTTTGGCGCGCACTTCAACCGGTACGCCCGAAAACCCCACGGCTGGCCTGACTGCCTTTCTGGTTGATATGAAGACGGCCCTAAAAAGCGGAATGTCTGGCCAAGCTATTGATTCCATGAATAATGATGGGGCCAGTGATTTAGTATTAGACGGGCTTGAGTTACCGCTGGATGCAGTGATCGGCGAGGTCGGCAAGGGGTATGAATACTACCGCGAACTGGCCCAGCTTGAGTGTATTCTCTATGCCGCCTGCGCTACGGGAGATTCTGCATTTTTCTCTGAGCGCGCCATCACTTACGCCAACGAACGCGTCGTGTTTGGCCGCCCCATTGCCTATAATCAGGGCATCCAGTTTCCCATCTCCAAAGCCTATGTCGAGGTGCAGGGTGCCAAGCTGATCGCTAGCAAGGCGGCAGCGGTGTATGATTCTGGCAAGCAACCCGGACCCCTTGCCAGCATGGCTAAACACATGGCCTGCGAGGCCGCGTGGCAGATGGCTGATGCCTGTTTTACCACCCACGGCGGCTTCGCCTTTGCCCGTGAATACGACATTGAACGCAAATGGCGCGATGCGCGGGTCATGCAAATGACACCTCAGGGCCGCACCGCGTTGCTCACTGACATTGCGGTGAACGATCTGGGTATGCCCCAATCAATTTAACCCGATAAACTGACAACTGACCACGAAGGATGCACATAGTGGACTATAAACTGATCAAAACCGAAAAATCCGGCCACGCCTTTATCATCACTTTCAACCGTCCCAAGGTGCGCAACGCGATCAGCACCGAAGTGATGGACGAATTGATAGCCGCCGCCGCCGAGGCTCAGGCCGATCCCCACATGCGGGGGATCATCGTTACTGGCGGACAGGAGTTCTTTTCCGCGGGTGCCGACCTGAACGATGCGCAGGCGCTTAACTCACCGTCTGAGACACTAACATACCTGCGCAAGTGGCACAAAACCTGCGCCGCGTTTGAGGAAAATAACTTGCCGACCATCGCCGCGGTCGAAGGGTTCTGCATGACCGGGGGCTGTGAATTCATGCTGGCGCTGGATGTGCGCATCGGTGCCGTTGGGTCCAGCTATGCCATCACCAGCGCGCGCATCGGCACTGTTGCGGGCGCCGGGGGTACGATGCGATTGCCGCGTATTGTCGGGCCAGCGAATGCGCTGGAAATGATGTTTGACGCTGATCCGGTGGATGCCGATAACGCCTATCGCATCGGGCTGATCAACAAATTGGTGCCCAAGGGAACCGCCCTTGAGGTGGCCAAGCAGCGCATTGAACATTGGGCCACGCGCGCGCCGCTAAGCCTGCAATTCATCAAGCACACGGTGCACAAGGGCATGCAGATGGACCTGACATCGGCGCTGGATTACGAGAGCTTCATCGTCTCGACCATCTATGAAACCAAGGACCGCCGCGAAGGTATCGGCGCGTTCCTTGAAAAGCGCACAGCGACTTTCAAGGGCGAATAGGCAGCACTTCTGATGGGAACGGCATGGCCATTTGACGGTCCCATCAAATTCAACGCAGGCGCAAGCTGGGCTAGGTTGAAAGAGGTTCAACAATAGCGCGAATTCCACGCGGTACCTTACAGCGGAATATGTTTTGGCTGTGCCCGCATGTTGGTTTATTTCTGGTAAATAGCTAAAAATTCCGGCCACGCGGTCGGATCAGCCAATGTTTTGTTGCGGCAAAAAGGGTTGCACATGCCAAAAACACGCCCGTCAACCTCTAGGAAATCGGTTACCTTCTTGCCAGAGTAGGGACAGTTAGCATTTTCCGCAGGTCCTGTTTCGACTGCCTTAGCGGTAATAGGTGTTGGTCCCGGCCAATCACCTGAGGGCAAATCCTTATCATATCCGGGCTGGCTATAGTTTTGTGCGAACCCCATCGCGCGCCACTGGCGGAATTTTTCATCCGCGAGGTGTGCGTGGATGTATGCGTCTGACAATGGGTTGCGGGGCAGGTTATAGGTGGCGAAACGTGTGGCTAGCGGGGCGTAAAACACGTCGGCAATTGAGTAGTCACCAAATAGCCACGGCCCTGAAGCCCGGAATTCACTGCGGGCCAAGCCCCAAAGGTATTCAGCGCGTTTTGCATCGGCCTGCACATCTTTCGTGGGTTGGAAATCTGGGTAGTAACGGCGCAGGTTCATGGGGCAATCGTTGCGCATCGCGCCAAAGCCCGCGTGCATTTCTGCGCAAAGTGATCTGGCCAAGGCACGGGCTGCGGCATCTGCGGGCCACATGTTGGCATCGGGGTTTTGCTCGGCCAGTGTTTCAGCCATGGCCAGGGTGTCTGTGACGACAATGCCATCGAATTTCATTGCCGGTACAAGTCGGGCGGGTTGAAAACTTGATAGCATCTGCGCGAATTCTTCATGGTACATTTTGGCGGAATGGCAGGTGACGGGAATATTGAATTTGGCGAACAACAACCAGCCGCGCAGCGACCAGCTGGAGTATGTTTTATCGGAGATTGCGAGATCATATTTCATGCAAGGCATCTTGCCCGTGTGTATGAAAAAATCAAATGCCGATTTGTGATGCCACTGTTCAGGGCTTGTGATTGACACCTTTGATTCGCCAGGCAGGATCTAAATGATCAATTTGAGTGACCGAAAGGTTGTCGATGACAAAAGACATGGCTGCGGCGGGGGCCATTTGCGCGGCGCGTTGCAGTTGCGTTAGGATCACTCCAAAGTGGGCAACGACAATGATATCGCGATCTGGGTGATTTGCCATTAATCGTTCAATTGCCGCGTGGACGCGCTCGGCTGTCTGATTCCAGCTTTCGCCGTTTGGGGGGGCGTGGTGGCCGGGGTTTGCCCAATACTCGCGTGCAAGGGTCGCGTCCATTTTCTCAACCTGATGAAAGGTTTTCAATTCCCAGTCACCGAAATTCATTTCCCGCAAATCTGCAGTGTGGGGCAGGCGTTGGCGTGTGCCGCAAATTGCATCGGCGGTTTTGACACATCGTTGCAAATCAGAGGAAATGACCAGCGCGTTTTGGGGCAGGTGTCGTTGTAGCCGTTCAATCGCGCCTTTATCCGAAAGGTCGGCGGCAACATCGCTCCATCCGACAAAGCTGTTTTGATGGGTTGGGCCGTGGCGGACCCACCAGAAACGGGTCATGGCAACTGTCCCTTGATCGCTTGGGGGATGCCAGCGGTGACCAAGACAACCAGATCAGCGCAGGAGGCGATTTGGCGGTTTAGTGCGCCCTGGGCCTCGCGGAATTGGCGCCCCAAGGGGGTGTCGGGGACGAGGCCAAGCCCGACCTCGTTTGAGACACAGATCACTGGACCACCAAAATTTTTAACGGCACTGAGCAAGTTTTCGTTAACTTCTGTAATATATTGATCTGCCAGTAACAGGTTGGAGAGCCATAAAGTGAGGCAGTCAATCAGTACGATATTGCCTTTAGGTTGGGCAGCTAAGGCTTCGCATAATTCCAGTGGCGCCTCGGTTGTTTTCCAATCATGGCCTCTATCATGCTGATGTTTAGCGATTTTCTTTCGCATCTCGTCATCAAATGCCTGCGCTGTGGCGATGTAGCTGCGTGGCAATCCCGATTGGCGCGCCAAGATTTCGGCGAAATCCGATTTGCCGGATGCCGCCCCGCCCAGCACCAATGTCAGTTTCGAGAGGCTCACTATTCCACACACCCTTTTGATCCAACGACGGAGTTCACCCGTAGTAACGTGTAACAAAGGCTAACACTAGCCATTCATATTTTGAACAAGGGGAAAAAATATGCCTCTCGATGATGTAACAGTACACGATTTCCGCAAACAGGCGATGAAGGCCGAATTGCTGGATGCAGAAACCGAAATGCGGCTGGCGCGGGCTTGGCGTGATGACCGTGATGAGAAAGCGCTGCACCGACTGGTGAGCGCCTATATGCGGCTGGCGATTTCTATGGCCAGCAAGTTCCGCCGTTACGGCGCGTCGATGCCTGATTTGATTCAAGAGGCCGGCGTAGGGTTGATGAAAGCTGCGGATAAGTTCGATCCCGAGAAGGGGTTTCGCTTTTCGACCTACGCCCAGTGGTGGATCAAGGCGGCGATTCAGGATTACGTGATGCGCAACTGGTCGATGGTGCGGACCGGTTCCACCAGTAGCCAGAAATCGCTGTTTTTCAATCTTAAACGGGTGCAGGCCTCGCTGGAGCGCGAGGCAGCGCAGCGTGGTGAAGTGCTGGACAGCCAGCAAATCAGCGAAATGGTGGCCGAGGAAATCGGCGTGCCGATGCGCGATGTGGAAATGATGATGGGCCGTTTGGCTGGGTCTGATTTTTCGCTGAACGCCAGACAATCGACCGAGGACGAGGGCCGAGAATGGCAGGACACCCTGACCGATGACGGCCCACAAGCCGAGGAAATTGTGACCCGAAATCAGGATTTATCGACCCTACGCGGTTGGTTGAATGATGCGCTGGACGGGCTGAGTGATCGAGAGAAATACATCGTTTCACAGCGGTTGTTGATCGAGGATCCGCGCACCCTTGGCAGTATTGGCGATGAGCTGGGGCTGTCCAAAGAGCGTATCCGGCAGGTGGAATCGGCGGCTCTGGGCAAGTTGAAGAAGTTGCTGGAAAAGAACACCGGAGATTCGGCGCAAGTGATGGCGGCAACTGTTTAGCGCCATGGATACTTGAGGTTTTGGGCCGCGCCTGATCAAAATCAGGCGCGGCCTTGTCTTGCCTGAAGCTGTTCGCTACATCTGTTTGTGGAATGATTTAGGATGGTGCAGATGCTCGCAGGACGGTCGATTTTACTGGTGATAGGGGGCGGCATTGCCGCGTATAAATGCCTCGATTTGATCCGGCGCTTGCAGGATCAGGGGGCAAAAGTTGTGCCGGTGATGACCCGCGCAGCAGGAGAGTTCGTGACGCCTTTGTCGGTTTCCGCGCTGGCGGGCGGCAAAGTCTACCGCGAGTTGTTCGATTTGACGGATGAGGCCGAGATGGGCCACATCCAGCTGTCACGCGCCGCTGATCTGGTTGTTGTGGCCCCTGCAACCGCGGATTTAATGGCCAAGATGGCAAATGGGATTGCGGGGGATCTGGCCAGCACCTTGTTGATGGCGACGGACAAGCCGGTGTTGATTGTGCCAGCGATGAACGTGCGCATGTGGGAACATGCGGCGACTCAGCGCAATTTGACGGTTTTGAAAGACGATGGCATTCATGTGGTTGGGCCGGACGCTGGCAACATGGCATGTGGTGAATTCGGGCCGGGGCGGATGGCTGAGGTTCCGGCAATTATTGATGGGATCAAGAATGTTTTGGTGAATGGGCCGTTGAAGGGCATACATATCATAGTGACTTCGGGCCCCACACATGAACCCATTGATCCAGTGCGCTATATCGCTAATCGTTCCAGTGGCACACAGGGCAGCGCGATCGCCGATGCACTGGCAGCACTGGGGGCAAAGGTTAGTTTTGTGACCGGCCCGGTGAACACGCCGATGCCCGGGGGCTGCACTATTACGCAGGTGGAAACGGCGGCTGAAATGTTATCGGCAGTGCAGGCCGCTTTGCCAGCAGATGGCGCAGTGTTTGCGGCGGCGGTGGCGGATTGGCGCGTAGCCTCGCGTTCTGACAGCAAGATCAAGAAGGACTGCAAGGGCGGGTTGCCGGTTCTGGAGTTTGCCGAAAATGCGGATATTTTGGCGACTGTTTCACAGCTGGAAAAGGGGCGGCCTGATCTGGTTGTCGGGTTTGCAGCCGAGACGGACACGGTGATTGCCAATGCCACAGCCAAATTGGCACGCAAGGGGTGTGACTGGATTGTAGCCAATGATGTGTCGCCAAAAACCGGCATTATGGGCGGGGCAGAAAATGCGGTTACAGTAATTTCAGCTGATGCCGCCGATGTGTGGCCCCGCATGAGCAAGGTCGAAGTGGCGCGCAATTTGGCAGGCAAAATTGCAAAGGCTTTAAGTGATGACTGATCTGGTGGTGAAGGTTTCATATACCCAAGATGCAGATCGAAGCCTACCGTTGCCAACCTATGAAACAGCGGGTGCGGCCGGAATGGATTTGCGGGCAAACCTTGATGGAGTTTTACGGCTGGAAGCGGGGGCGCGGGCGTTGGTGTCCACGGGTTTGCGGCTGGAAATTCCGCAAGGGTTTGAGGCGCAAATCAGGCCTCGCTCAGGCCTTGCGCTGAAACACGGGGTAACGCTGGCCAATGCGCCCGGCACGATTGACAGTGATTATCGCGGGTCGTTGGGGGTGATCTTGATCAACCTTGGCGATGCTATGTTTGAGGTGAACCACGGTGACCGGATTGCCCAGATCGTTTTTGCGCCTGTGGTGCAGGCGGTTTGGGATGTAAGCGATAGCTTGGATGATACCGCGCGCGGCAAGGGGGGCTTTGGCTCCACCGGACGCGGTTGATGGTTTTTGTTTTTCTGGTGATAGGGTCTGGCGTTGTTGGGCTGCGGATTGCGGGGGCTTCTAAACTTGCACAAGGGGCGATTGTGGTTATCGGATTGGCATTTGTCCTGGCTGTCCAGATGACTTTGCCTGCAGATAATAGCTTGCGGGTTGCCACAGGTGGATCGTTGAAAAGCTGGTTGATTTTGATCGGTGTTGCTGGAGTTGTCGGGTTGTATGGCTTGGGGGTTCGCAAGCTGAAATTACGGGCAACACAGGAGCCGATTGTGACAAGTGACAAGATGAAAGATGTGGAACTGGAGCGTTACGCACGCCACATTGTACTGCGCGAGGTTGGTGGCGCGGGGCAACAAAAGTTGCGCCGCGCGCGGGTTTTGGTAGTGGGGGCTGGTGGCCTAGGATCGCCAGCACTGATGTATCTGGCAGCGGCCGGGGTTGGGACTATTGGCGTTATTGATGATGACGAGGTTGGTTTGTCAAACCTGCAACGGCAGGTTTTGTTCAAGGACGATGACATCGACAAACCCAAGGTTTTTGCCGCCGAGGTCGCCTTGAAAGCGTTGAACCCGCATGTGGACGTATTGCCCTATAATCGTAAACTGACCGCGGATATGGCAGAAACATTGATTGGGGATTTTGATCTGGTGCTGGATGGCACCGATAATTTTCCGACTCGCGCAGTGGTGAATCGCGCTTGTGTGGCCACCAAAACGCCGCTGATTTCGGGCGCGATTAGCCAGTGGGAGGGTCAGCTTTCAGTGTTTGATCCAGCGCATGGTGCACCGTGTTATGCGTGTGTTTTCCCGGATGAACCCGCAGACGGGCTGGCCCCGAGCTGTGCCGAAGCGGGGGTAATGGGTGCCTTGCCCGGCGTGGTCGGTGCGATGATGGCGGCGGAGGCGATCAAGCTGATTACCGGTGCGGGGCAGGTGTTGCGGGGCGAGATGTTGATGTATGATGCGCTTTATAGCGAAAACCGGAAAATTACAGTTGAGAGGCGCGCGGATTGCGCGGTTTGCGGGGGAAAATGACACATATTTCGATGGCGGAACTGGATGCGGGGCTGGCGCATGTATTGGCAGCACCGAGCGCTGCAGAGGTTGAGGTGTTGTGCCACCGTGCCGATTTTGGCCAACGCGATTTTCGCGACAGCTTGGAGTTGACAGTTGCTAGTGGGATCGAGAATGAGCGCTGGACCAAACATCCCTGGATGAAGCTGGAAGATGGCTCCCCGGATCCGCGCATTCAGGTAAGTATCCTGCAAAAAAGGGTGCTCGATCTGATCTGGCGCGACCGCGAAAATGTGATTTACCCCGGCGATACTATGATCGCGGATATGGATCTATCCGAGGAAAACCTGCCCGTGGGCCAGCGTATTCAGGCAGGCAGCGCGGTGCTGGAAGTGTCAGACGTATTTAATACCGCCTGCGCCAAATGGAAAGTGCGCCATGGGCGCGAGAGCTTTGACTGGATCAACCGGCCAGAAAACGTGAAGTACCGTTTGCGTGGTGTGCTGTGCAAGATTGTACAGGACGGGGTTGTACGCCGGGGGGGGCGGTTGGTTAAGGTTTAACTGGTTTTAGCCCGCCATTGCGGTGTTTTACCGAATAGGGATTTAACCCTGTCACCTAGGCGTTTTCAGCGATACCTGAAAACGCTTTAACCTGCCCCTACAGCATTCCCGGAATAACCTGATCCGGCGGGCGGTGGCCGTCATCAAAAGTCTTAATGTTGATGATCACCTTCTCGCCCATTTCCAAACGCGATTCTATGGTGGCGGAGGCCATATGTGGCAGCAGCATCACGTTGTCCAGCGCGCGCAGGCGCGGGTTTACCTCGTTGCCGTGCTCGAACACGTCCAATCCGGCACCGGCCAGTTCACCGCCCCGCAGGGCACGGGTCAGGGCGTTTTCATCCACCACTTCACCGCGCGAGGTGTTGACCACAAAGGCTGTCGGTTTCATCAGCTTGAGGCGCCGCGCATTCATCAGGTGAAAGGTGTTGGGGGTGGCGGGACAGTGGATCGATACCACGTCCATGCGCGCCAGCATCTGATCCAAGCTTTCCCAATAGGTGGCACCTAACTCGGCCTCGGTGTCGGGGTGTACTTTCTTGCGATTGTGGTAATGCACCTGCATCCCAAAGGCATTGGCGCGGCGCGCAACAGCAGTGCCGACTTGCCCCATGCCAAGAATGCCCAGACGCTTTCCGCCCAAACGGGTTCCCAGAAACGCAGTAGGTGACCAGCCGGACCATTCTCCCTGCTGCATATGGATCGAGCCTTCGCGGGTGCGGCGCATGGCGGCCATCATCAGGGCCATGGTGATATCGGCGGTATCATCGGCGGCAACACCGGGGGTGTTGGAGACCAGAATGCCACGCTGACGGGCGGTTTGCACGTCGATGTGATCAACACCAGAGCCGTAATTCGCGATCAGCCGCAGATTTTCACCCGCTTGTGCCAACAGACGCGCATCAATTTTGTCGTTGAGGGTGGGCACTAGAATATCGGCGGTTTGCACCGCATTTACCAGTTGCTCGTTGGTGAACGGGATATCAGATTCGTTCAACTGGACGTCGAAGAGTTCTTTCAAACGGGTTTCAACTGGTTCAGGCAACCGTCGCGTAACGACAACACTTAGTTTTCTTGCAGACATAAGGGGCAACCACCTCTGGATTTGTTTTTCCCATTCTGGCAAGAAAACAGCAACAGGGGCAAGGTTAAAGACCCCGAGCGCGCAAAAATGCACGCAATGAGCAGATGTGGACGGATCAGGCAGATGAATTTTCGCAGATTTTTGGCTTTTGGGATGGCGTTGGTGCTGCCGGTTGCGGGTTGGGCGGCAGAGCGGGGGCCGGTGACAAATCTGCCAATGCCGCGTTTTGTGTCGATGAAGGCGAATGAAGGCAATGTGCGACGCGGGCCGAGCCTGACACATCGCATCGACTGGGTGTTCAAGCACGAGGATATGCCGCTGCAAATTACCGCCGAGTTCGGACACTGGCGCCGTGTGCGCGATAGCGACGGGCAGGGGGGCTGGATGCATTATTCCCTGTTGTCAGGCGTGCGCACTGTCGTGGTGCAGGAGCCAAGGGTCAAGTTACGGATGAAACCTTCAGGTGCTGCGGCAACGCGCGCCTATGCGGATCGCGGCGTGGTTGCCCGGCTTGGTGATTGTAAGGTTAAGTGGTGCGAATTGCGGGTTGATGGCGTTAAAGGCTGGGTCGAAAAGACCAGTGTTTGGGGAGTCGCTGCCGCGGAAATTCGCGAGTAATCCAAAACGCATCTAGCGTTTTCGAAAGGTTAAGTAATGGGGTGTGCGACCTTCACGCAGGGCCTTGAGTTCGTAACGAGTGGAAATCCAATCAGACCAAGGCTGGCGCCAATCGTCGGGCCCCTCAGCCAGCCACTCGAATGCATCCATCGCCGTGACCTGCTCTAATGTCTGGCGCACATAGTCGGGGATGTCGGTGGCGACGCGAAAGATAGCACCGGATTTCAGGCAGTTTGCCAGCGGTACAAGGTGTTCAGGTGTCACAAATCGGCGCCGGTGATGGCGCTTTTTGGGCCATGGATCAGGGTACAGCAGAAAGGCACGATTAATGGAACTTGCGGGCAAAACGTCCATCATGTCGCGTGCATCGCCGGGGTGAACAGCGACATTATTGGCACCCGCCGTGCGAATTTTCCCCAACAATGTGGCAACCCCGTTGATGTAGGGCTCGCAGCCGATGATGCCCACTTCGGGGTTTTGCTGTGCTTGATGCACCATGTGTTCGCCCGCGCCAAAGCCAATTTCGAGCCACACGGGGCGATCGCCAAACAGGGCGTTCAGGTCCAGCGGGTTTCGATCGGGGTTTTCTTCCCATGTCACACCCACAGGTGCCAGCTTGCCGAGGTCTTCGGCAAGATAGCGTTCATGGCTTTGATGCAGGCCCTTACCCCTGATGCGGCCATAGAAATTGCGCCAAGGGGCACCGGTGGGGGCTTTGTCACTCATTTCTATGTCCGTTTTGGAAAAAGGCTAAACAGCCTTTTTCAGCGCCTCGATCAGATCGGTCTTTTCCCAGCTAAAGCCGCCGTCATCCGTGGGCGTGCGACCAAAGTGGCCGTAGGCGGCGGTGCGGGCATAGATCGGGCGGGTTAGCTTCAGGTGGCGAATGATACCTTGCGGCGTCAGGTCCATCACCTCGTTCACAGCTTTTTCAATTTCGGCCTCGTGTACTTGGCCAGTACCGTGGGTGTCGCAATAAATCGACAGCGGCTTGGCCACGCCAATGGCATAGCTTAACTGAATTGTGCAGCGTTCGGCCATGCCGGCGGCAACCACGTTTTTCGCCAGATAGCGGGCGGCATAGGCGGCAGAGCGGTCAACCTTCGTTGGATCTTTGCCGGAAAATGCTCCGCCACCGTGGGGGGCAGCACCGCCGTAAGTGTCAACGATGATTTTGCGTCCGGTCAGGCCCGCGTCGCCATCCGGCCCGCCGATCACGAATTTGCCTGTGGGGTTCACGTGCCATTCGGTGTCTGCGCTGATCCAGCCTTCGGGCAGGGTTTTGCGAATGTAGGGTTCCACAACCGCGCGCACATCATCGGATGTCATGCTGGCGTCCAAATGCTGAGTGGACAGCACAATGGAAGTAACGCCAACAGGTTTGCCATCAACATAACGTACGGAAAGCTGTGATTTGGCATCAGGGCCGAGCATGGCCAGACGGCCATCTTTGCGTGCTTCTGTCAGATTGCGCAAAATGGCGTGGGAATACAGGATCGGGGCGGGCATCAGCGCCTCGGTTTCATTTACGGCATAGCCGAACATGATGCCCTGATCGCCTGCGCCATCGTTATCAACACCCTGCGCGATATGGGCGGATTGCGCGTGCAGGAAGTTTTGCACGTTCACGGTTTTCCAGTGAAAACCGTCCTGCTCATAGCCGATATCCTTGACGCAGTCGCGTACGATACCCTCTACACGGCCCAAAAAATCATCCAGCTTTTCGCGGGTTGAAAGGCCAACCTCGCCACCAATCACAACCTGATTGGTGGTGGCGAAGGTTTCGCAGGCCACGCGGGCCAGTTCTTCTTCGGTTAGGAAGGCATCGAGAATTGAGTCGGAGATTCGGTCGCAAATTTTGTCGGGGTGACCCTCTGAAACGGATTCAGAGGTGAATAAATAGTTCTGACGGGACATATGGTGCTCCATTTGGATTATTCTGCCACGTCAGGAAGCCGTTGTGGCAGGGTTGGAGTGTCACTAAAAGCACTTTTCAACAGGGTCAACGGCTAAATCGAATCGGTGGGAATTCCTGCGGTTTTGCGACATTCGAGCCCCACAATTGCGGCCAAAAATAGGGCTATCAGTAACCACGGCAGTTCTCCCCATCGGGAATAGAGCGTTGGCGGTAGTGGTGCGGGCAGTTGGGCGTCCAGAAAACCGGCCTCATTCAAGGGCAGTTGCGCCAGAATGCGGCCATAGGGATCAATCATCGCGCTGACGCCGGTGTTGGCGGATCGCGCCACTGGCAGACCTTGCTCAACCGCGCGGGCACGAACCTGCACCAGATGCTGGAACGGACCGGAATAATTGCCAAACCACGCATCGTTGGTGATGTGCAATATCCAGTTGGGGCGCGCCTTGTCCAGTTGCGCTAGTCCGGGAAATATTGCCTCATAGCAGATCAACGGCAGAAAATCGGGCAGGCCGGTGGCTTGAATGATTCGCACACCGATCCCGGAGGCGAAGCCATTGCCTTCATTGTCGGCCAAGCCGCGAATGCCAAAGCGTGACAGCAAGTGACCCAGCGGGATGTATTCACCAAAAGGCACCAGATGGTGTTTGTCATAAACCGCGAGAATCCCCCCAGCCTGATCCAGATAAACCATCGAATTATATACCCGGTTGTCTTGATAGCGCTGAATGCCCGCCACTACCTGAGTTTGTGGCCCGGCCGCATCCGATATGATCCGCAGGGCGCGGGTATCGCTACCCAAGGCGTAAGGGATAGAGGTTTCTGGCCAGATCACCACATCGGGGTGGCGCGGCGCTGGGGCACGGGTCATTTCCAGCATTCGCTTAAAGAACACATCTACCATATCGCCGCGCCACTTCAAATGCTGTGGGGCGTTGGGTTGTAACAGTCGCACGGTTGTTTTGCCCATGTTCGGTGCGTCTGGCAGGCGTTGCTGGCCGCCAAACCACAGGGCGGCGACAAGGGCAATCGCAGAGCCTGCGCCGACCCATGGATTACGCGAAGCCACCAGCGGCAAGAAGCCGATCAGCAACGTGAGCAGGCCCAACCCGTGCGGGCCGATAAAGGCCAGCAACTGGAACAGCGGTGTTTCAGACCACACATAGGCCAGCAGCCCCCAGGGGAAACCTGTCAGGATATGGGCGCGGGCAAATTCGAATCCGGTCCATGCAACGGCAAGGGCAATCAGGCGCAACAGGGGTCTGCCTTGGGCCATTGCGGCCAGCAAAAATGCGCCGCCCCAGAACAGCGCCAAGCCTGCGGCCATGAAAACCAGCGCGAAAGGGGCCATCCAGCCGTAGATTTCGGGTTCTATAAAGAAGGGTTCGACGATCCAGAAAGTCGAGGCGGCAAAATAACCGCTGCCTGCCCACCAGCCAGTGAGGAAGGCGCCTTTGTGGGATTGTTGGTTTACAAACAGCCAGCCAAGGCCGGGCAGGGCCAGCAACAATCCGTAGGGTAGCGATAGCGGGGCTTGCCCCAAAGCCATGACCACGCCGCAAAGGATCGCCAGTGCAGCCAGCCGCCAACCTGTTGCCAGATAGCGAGTGACCTTGGGGCGCATATCTTTGCGGGGCATCGGGTGGCCTACGGTGTTGTGGCGCGGCACACCCGCATTTGGTTGATCCGGCGCGGGTCTGCCTGTACGATTTCAAACTCGAATCCTGCGGGATGCGGGATGATTTCACCCTTTGCAGGCATACGCCCGATCAGCATGGTAACAAGCCCGCCCAGAGTGTCGATTTCTTCTTCCTCCGGGTCTTCCAGCAGGGTTGTACCGAGAACTTGTTCAAACTCGGTTAACGAGGCCCGTGCCTGCACAAGATAAACGCCGGGGCTTTCCTCGACCCATTGGGTGTCTTCTGCTTTGTCGTGTTCGTCGCTGATGTTACCAAGCACCTGTTCCACCAGATCCTCAATCGTGACCAAGCCGTCAACGCCGCCGTATTCGTCGATCACCAGCGCCATGTGGATGTGCTCGGCTTGCATCTTTTGCAATAGCACGCCGATTTTCATCGAGGGAGGCGCAAACAGGATTGGCCGCATCATCCGTTTCATGCTGAACTTGGCGCGGTTGCTGGTGAACCCGTGTTTCAGTGCCACGTCCTTGAGGTGGATTAACCCTGCCGGATTATCCAGTGTATCGGTATAGACCGGCAGCCGAGTATTACCGGTGTCGCGGTATACTTTGATCAGCTCGGGCAGCGGCATATCTATGGGCACCGCATTGATATCGGCGCGCGGCACGGCGACATCCTCGACCCGCATTGTATGCAGATTGCGCAGATCACCGGTCGGCAGTTTGGCCGTTTCCATTTGTTGTTGAATGGCTGATTCTTCGCCGCTTTTTGCTCTGCCAAATAAACGAGAGAAAAAGCCGCCTTTGTTGTCGTCGTCATCGCCGTGCGCGCTTTGCGCTGCGATAGAGGACCCGTCGTTAGTGTCGCCCATGGCTCCGATCCAAAAAAGGCGCATCAATTGCGCCGCTACCTAATATGGGTCGGAAATACCCATGCTGGCAAGTAACTTTGTTTCGATCCCTTGCATCCGTGCTGCATCTGCATCGGTTTTATGGTCAAAGCCCAGCAAATGTAGGCAGGAATGGATTAAAAGATGGCTAAGATGGTGGTCAAAGGGGATTTTGCCTTCGACGGCTTCTCTTGCGCAGGTGTCGTATGACCTGTCTCTTAT
>JAHRVG010000136.1 GCA_019090795.1 Paracoccaceae bacterium
GCCTAGGAAATCCCCACAGAGCCTGTCCGTTTCACGCTTGCCCCTGCCCACAAAACCCGTATAACGGCTGGTGTTCGGGCTATAGCGCAGTCTGGTAGCGCGTTCGTCTGGGGGACGAGAGGCCGCAGGTTCGAATCCTGCTAGCCCGACCAAAATTCCGAATGCGCCGCTGTTTTCCAGCGGCGTTTTTGTATCCACCGAGAGGTGGCGCAAAGGGGGACAACATGACTGGCCACGGTGTACTGCCATCGCAAGCAATCGCGCAAATGCTGGAAAGCGGCGAGATTAGCGTGACCAACCCTGTTGTGGACGGCCAAATCCAACCTGCTAGCTTAGATCTGCGTCTGGGAACCAAGGCGTGGCGCGTGCGCGCGTCCTTCCTAACCGGCGCAAAGGCAACCGTTACCGAGCGTCTGGGCGATTTCCAGATGCACGAGATCGACCTGAGCGATGGTGCCGTTCTGGAAAAGGGCTGCGTTTATGTCGTGCCCTTAATGGAAAGCCTCGCCCTGCCCCAAGATGTGAACGCCGTTGCCAATGCCAAAAGCTCTACCGGCCGCCTCGATCTGTTCACCCGTTGCCTGACCGACAAAGGTATTGAATTCGATCGAATCGAGGCCGGATACACCGGCCCACTTTATGCGGAAATCAGCCCACGCTCGTTTTCCGTACTGGTGCGCCCGGGAATGCGGCTTAATCAGATCCGTTTCCGGCGCGGCAAATCGGTGCTGACGGATGAGGAACTGCGCAAGCTGCACAATGAAATCACGCTGGTCGACAGCGAGCCGCAGATCGATGGCGGACTGGGGTTCTCGGTCGATCTGACACCGCACAAGGATGGCATCGTCGGGTACCGTGCCAAACCGCATACGGGGCTGATTGATCTGGACTTGCTGAACCATTATGAACCCGCAGATTTCTGGGAGCCGGTAACCGCGGAACAAGGGCGCATCATCCTTGATCCGGGTGCATTTTACATTCTTGTCAGCCGCGAGGCTGTGCATATCCCGCCCCAATGTGCCGCCGAAATGGCCCCCTACCTCGCAATGGTGGGGGAGTTCCGCGTGCATTATGCCGGTTTCTTTGACCCGGGTTTTGGCCACGCTGCTGCGGGCGGCAAAGGCGCGCGTGGCGTGCTTGAGGTGCGTTGCCACGAGGCCCCTTTCGCGTTGGAACACGGCCAAAGCGTTGGGCGTCTGGTTTATGAGCGAATGGCCGAGGTGCCGGACACCCTGTACGGTGCAGACCTGAAATCAAACTATCAGGGGCAGGGATTGAAGCTGTCCAAACACTTCAAGGGCTAACACGCCAACTGCGAATTTCTGTTGCCGCAACAGCCACCAGCGGCGCACCCGCAACATTGCTTGCAACATTCACGCCCAAAACCGTCCCTTCAGAAATGCCAGTATTGGTATCAAGCGTCTGAAGAAAAGGTGATTCCCCCCATAACTAGCCTGCAAGGTGAAACGGGTCAGGCCGGTTACGTCTTCGAACTGGCGGGTTCCCAATGCGCAATATCCGTGTTTCCAAAACAAGGCCAACGCTGCATTCAGCGCGGTTTCCGGGTCAACCTAGCGTAATCTCGACACTAGATTTCCAGCTCTGGCTTGTAATAACTATCCGGTTGGCTAATAATTTTACCATCCACGTGAATATAATAGATCGGCACTGTTATGTTTTCAAGAAACCAACAGGGGACAAACCATGATACTCGAAATCTGGAAATCATTCCGCTCAATGCCGACTTGGGTTCAAATCTGGGTTGCCTTCATTCTGGCCCCCGTCAACATGGCCAGCCTCGCTTTCCTGAGCGAACCAAGCGGGCTGTGGATCGCTTTTCTGGCCAATATTGCGATGATGATGAACATGCCGGTGATGCTCTATGATCGCGGGTTTTCCAAGCTGATGGCCCTGCCCCACTTGCTGCCCTGGACCATTCTGGTGATCTGGCTGGTCGCCGCCCGCCCCATTGGCAGCGACATCTACAACAGCTATCTGTCTGTCCTTCTGGTGATCAATACAATTTCGCTGCTGTTTGATTACCCCGACGCGTTGCACTGGAAACGCGGCGACAGGCAACCCTCAAGGCCGCAAAACAGGTAACAGTCTGGGCAGTGAGATCAAAGCATTTTTGATCCGCGCACAATGCATCCCGAACTGTCGGCAGTCTAAAAATCCACTTGCGGTTCTTCATATGCTGCTGAATACTGCCTTTTGCATTTGTCACCAATTTGGATCAGCCCATGTCTCTTGATATCTGGATCGCTTTTACTTTGGCCAGCGCGGCATTGCTGGCCATACCCGGCCCGACAATTCTGCTGGTGGTCAGCTATGCCCTAGGACGGGGCCGCACATCCGGTTGGGCCACGGTGCCAGGCGTTGCCTTGGGCGATTTGACCGCAATGACCATTTCCCTGCTTGGCGCGGGGGCGGTTCTGGCTGCCTCTGCCAGTCTGTTCAGTGCCCTGAAACTGGCGGGTGCTGCCTATCTGATCTGGCTCGGGATCAGAATGTGGCGCAGCCACGCGGATCCGGGCCAACTGCGTGGCATCAAAACCAGCCAAAGCAATTGGGCAATGTTGCGCACCGCCTATGTGGTGACAGCCCTGAACCCCAAAAGCATCGTCTTTTTTATCGCCTTTGTGCCCCAGTTTATCGACTCGGCCCGCGCGCCCCTGCCCCAGTTTAGCATCATGGTGGCAACCTTTGTGCTGATGGCGGCGGTGAATGTCGCGCTTTGGGCAGTAATGGCGGGCTCTATGCGCGCCCGCTTTGAACGCCCCGAAACCCTGCGCATCGCCAACCGCATTGGCGGCAGCTTTCTGATCGGTGCCGGATTTCTTACCGCAACCCTTAGAAGGAGTGCCTGATTGATGGCCTTCAAACCCCGCAACCCCGATTTTGCCCAACGTGCGCAACAGGCGTTTGATTTGCAAAATGCCATGAAATCCCTCGGGGTCACCACTGCCGATATCGGTCCCGGCAAGGTCACGCTGGAGATGCCTTTCAATAGGGATTTCCGCCAGCACCACGGGTTTATGCACGCGGGCATTATCACTACCGCCCTAGATAGCGCCTGTGGCTTTGCCGCCTATACCCTGATGGAAGCGAAAGCAGAAGTCCTGACGGTAGAGTTCAAAACCAACTTCCTCGCGCCTGCCAAAGGCGAGCGCTTCTTGTTCCGCGCCGAGGTGGTAAAACCAGGGCGCACCCTAACCGTGGCCGATGCCAAAGCATATGCAATTCAGGATGGTCAGGAAAAACTGATTGCAACAATGACCGGCACCCTAATGGCCATCTATACAGAACTTTGATACCGCCCAAAATGGGGAGAGCCGCCTTTAGTGTTTCTGTGCCTTAGGGAAAAACCCCTTCATTCGCGCAAGGTGGTCAATCCAATCCCTGTCGATTCGAACCCACCATCGACCGCCAGAACCTGCCCGTTCACATAACTGGCCTTGTCAGAGCACAAGAACAGAATTGCCTCGGCGATTTCTGTTTCAGTGCCATAGCGGTTCAGGGGGATCGAGTTATGATAATCCACACGAATTTCCGGCCCATGCACCTTTTTGGCCATCGCCGTATCCACAGGCCCCGGCGCAACCGCATTGACCCGTATTCCCTGATTGCCCAGCTCGGCCGCTTGCTGTTTGGTCAACTGGATCACCCCCGCCTTTGAGGTGCCATAGGCCGTCCGCAGTGTGCTGGCCCGCAGTCCGGAAATCGAGGCAATATTCACCACCGCCCCACCACCATTTTTCTGCATCAACGGCGTGGCCGCTTGTGTGCACAGAAACGGCCCGGTCAGGTTCACCGCCAGAATGCGTGACCAGGTGGCAAAATCCGTTTCCTCTATTGGCATGAAATCGGCAATGCCTGCGTTGTTGACCAGAGCATCCAGCCGCCCGAAGTGCTCGCTGATCTGTGCAAAAGCGGCGGCCACTTGCTCAGGTTCCGCCACATCGCAGACCAGCCGCAGCGCACCGGCAGGAACCTCGGCCGCTGCCAGTGTTTCACTATCAATATCCAGCAAAACTACCCGCCAGCCCAGCTCCATAAACGCCCGCGCCGTCGCCAGCCCAATGCCCCGTGCCGCCCCTGTCACCAGTGCTACTTTCCCGTTTTCTTCCATAGCCCGTTATTCCTCCGCTAAATACTGCGCCGCCTTGGCAGTCGCCACTTTTATCGCTGTTTCCTGGCGCGCATCCCAATTCGGCACATCGCGCCGCGTGGCAATCCACCCTACATAACTCAGCGCCCGCAACATCACAAATAGCGGCAGTTCTGTTTCATCCAGAACCCGTTCGTTGCGATACCCCGCCAACAAAGCCCGGTGTAAATCCGCCTCCTGCGGCAAACCCTCCAGCCGCAACGCAGTGGTTGCCAGATCAAACAACCGATAGCCAAAGCCACCATCGTCAAAATCAATCACGCACTGGCGCGTCCCGTCTACAAGAATATTTTCAAACAACATATCCGCATGGATCAACCCGTAATCAAGCTGCCGATCCAGCGCCTGCAGTCGCGCCTGCGCCACATCCCGCGCCCGCGCCAACAGCTGTGCCTGCGCCCCGCTCAGCGCCGGATTTTCCCAAAACCGCCCCCACAAGGGCGCATCGCCCAGCAAGCCCGCCTTGTCCCAGCAGGGTCGTTCAAAATCCGCGGGCCGCTCCCAGCCATCGGACAGGCTGTGCAGCCAGCCCATGGTTTGCCCAAGCTTGTAAATTGTGCCAACGGGATCGGGCACCTCGATACCCTGTCCGGTGGTGCCCAATTGAACACCCGAAACCCAGTGCAACAAATCGACCGCCCGACCGGCCACAAACGCCAACGGCGCACCGTCTAACGTTGCAACTGGGTGGGGAACGGTCAGCCCGGCCTTGCCAAGTGCCGCCATCCACACCAGTTCCGATTGCAATTCCGCCCGGCTGCGATAATCCGCGCGGTGCAGGCGCAAGGCAAAATTACCACGCGCATGGAACAGGCGGAACACCACATTTTCACGCTGCGCGACCAGCGTGATGCTGGCCCCCTCCAATCCCCAAAACGGCAGCGCCTGTTTGGCCAGTTCAAGGGGCATCGCGATCCAGCACCATGTCTAGCGTCGCAAGCAACACGTCGGCATTTTCCTGCGAAAACGGCATCGGCGGACGGATTTTCAGGGTGGTATAATTGCGCCCCCCGCTCGACAGCAAAATTCCCTCCTGCCGCAAGCTGTTCACCACACGCCCCACAAATTCGGGCGCTGGCGTCTTGTGAGTACGATCACAAACCAGTTCCGCCCCTAAAAACAACCCGGCACCGCGCACATCCCCGATCACCTCGTGTTTCCCGGCCAGCTTGCGCAACCCTGTGCGCAGGTATTCCCCGACCACACGGGCGTTTTCTTGCAAGCCCTCGGCCTCCAGCACATCCAGCGTGGCAGAGGCAGCAGCGCAGGAAACCGGATTGCCGCCAAAGGTGTTGAAATAGCGGTTATTGGCGCGAAACGCCTGCATGATTTCGCCGCTCGTCGCAACACAGGCAATCGGGTGACCATTGCCCATCGGTTTGCCCATGGTCACAATGTCGGGCACCACGCCAATGCGTTGATGGCCCCAGAAATCATCCCCCGTACGCCCAAACCCCGGTTGTACCTCATCCGCAATGAACAGGCCCCCCGCCTCTCGTACGACCTTGAGCGCTGGATCAAGCCAGCCTTTTGGCAGATCGGGAAATCCTTCATTGGCAAAAAACGGGTCCAGCATCAGGGCACTGAACCCTTGCCCGCTGGCCTGCAACTCTGCAATTGCGCTTGCGATATGGGCTGCAAATTCCGCCCCGTCAGCACCACGATAACTGTCCGGCGTCGGGACATGGCGAATGTGATCGCCAGAGCCACCTGTGGGCGGACTTGTGCGAGAGAGTTGCGAAACCGCCATGGTGTTGCCGTGATAGGTGTGATCCGTGGCAATTATCCCGCGCGCGCCCGTCACCGTCTGCGCCATCCGCAAGGCAATGTCGTTGGCCTCGGATCCGGTACAGGTTAAAATCGCGTTCTGCATCGGAATATCAAAACTCGCAAGCAATCGCTCCAGATAGTCCAGAATTCCGGTGTGCAGATACCGTGTGTGGGTATTCAAGGTTGCGGCTTGGCGGGCAATGGCCTCAACCACAGTGGGATGGCAATGCCCGACATGGGGCACATTATTATAGCAATCCAGGTACTTGCGCCCATCTGCATCCCACAGCCATACCCCTTGACCACGCACCAGATGCACCGGTTCATCGTAAAAGGTCGGCACATTCGGCCCCAGCAGCCTTTTTCTTCGATCTGTCAAATCCACAGTCAAACCCTCCCTGTTAATGCCGTTATCCCCCGTAAACTCCTGTTTGTCATGCTTCTTTTTTCATTGACTCATAGTTCAAGCCCTAACGCCGCATCAACCCGCCCGCCAAATTCCCCAGCACAAACAACGCCGCGGCCACGCATACGATGCTCGGGCCGGTGGGGGTGTCAAACATCAACGATGCCTGCACCCCCACAATGGCCGAGATCGCCCCGATCACAGCCGCGCCAATCGCCATCATTTCAGGCGAGCGCACCAGCGGGCGGGCGGCAGTGGCAGGAATAATCAGCATTGCCGCAATCAACAGCACGCCAACGACCTTGATCGCCACAGCAACCACCACCGCAAGGCTAAGGGTTAAAACAAGCTGTTCTCGCTTGGGATTAATCCCCCCCGCATAGGCCAAGTCCTCGTTCAAAGTGGCCATCAGCAGCGCCGACCAGCGCCACCCGACCAGCGCCACCACCAGTGCCGCCCCCCCCCAGATCACCCAGAGATCGGCACGGCCCACTGCCAGAATATCCCCAAACAGATAGGCCATCAGATCAATCCGCACCCCGTGCAAAAAAGAGGCCGCGACCAGACCCACCGCAAGGGCGGAATGAGACAGCACGCCCAGCACACTATCCATACCCAACCCGCGCCCGTTCAACGCGCTCACCAGCAAGGCCATTGCCAGCGCCACCCCCAATGCTCCGATAAAAACCGACACGCCAAACGCCAGCGACAAAGCAACCCCCAACACCGCCGCATGCGCCGTGGCATCGCCAAAATAGGCCATCCGCCGCCAAACCACAAAACACCCCAGCGGCGCGGCAGCCAGCGCTACGCCAATACCGGCCAGCATGGCGCGGATCAGGAAATCATCCAGCATGATCTACCCCTTCGTGATCGCATTCACTGTGATCATGGTCATGAACATGGCGGTAAAGCGCCAGCGCACCATGGGTACCCCGACCAAACAGTTCGCGGTATTCCGGTGCCGAGGCCACCACTTCCGGTGTGCCGTGACAACACACATGCCCGTTGAGGCAAATCACCCGATCTGAGGCGCTCATCACCACATGCAATTCATGGCTGACCATCAAAACGGCACATCCCAGATCGCGGCGTATCTCCTCGATCTGATGGTAGAATTGGGCGGCCCCCGGTTGATCTAGCCCGGTAGTCGGCTCATCCAGTATCAACAACTGCGGCTCTTCCAGTAGTGCCCGCGCCAACATCACCCGCTGGAATTGCCCCCCTGACAAACGTTGCATCGGGCGTTTTTGAATGCCCTGCACCCCCGCTTTGGCCAGCGCTGCCGTGGCCGTTTCCGCAGACCGCCTTTTTGGTAAGCCCAGAAACCGCTCAACGCTCAACGGCAATGTCGGATCAATGTGCAGTTTTTGTGGAACATAACCAATTGAGAGGTTTGCCTGCCGCTTTACCTCTCCTGAACTGGGTTTAAGGGCGCCAATTATGGCCCGCAACAAGGTGGTTTTACCCGAACCGTTTGGGCCGATAATCGTGACGATCTCACCCTTCGAAATACTGAAATCCACCCCCTTCAGCGCCGTATGCCCGCCAATCCGGATGCTCATGTTACGGGTCTCGACCAGCGCGTTCATGCCGCGCTGCTTTGGCATGCGGGGCACAGGCCCGAGGCCTCGATCACTGCGGTTTCAATTCTAAAGCCAGCTGCCTGCGCCGCACCGCCAAACATGCCTTTGGGGGCGCGGTTTGCGGTATCAAGACAGGCCTCATGCACGGCATTACAACCCCGACAGATCATAAACGCCGGCGCATGCTCGGCACCGGGATGGGAGCAGGCGATATAGGCGTTCAGCTTTTCCACCTTATGGGCGAACCCGTTGGAAACCAGAAAATCAAGCGCGCGATAAGCCACCGGTGGCTGCGCATTCTGCCCCTCGGCCGCTAGCTGGTCAAGAATTTCATAGGCCCCCAGCGCTTTGTGTTGCGACAATAAAATCTCCAGAACCCGGCGCCGTGTCTTGGTGAATTGCAGTTTTTCGCGGGCACAACAGACCTCGGCCGCATGGATCGCAGAAGCGATACAATGGGAGTGATCATGTATTCCAAAGCCGATTTTCGTCAATTTTTGTCACCCCCAATTTTTTACTTGTTATGATATAACATTTCATCTATTGCAAGGCCTCAATTGCCCCCAAGGAGAAACACCTGATGCACAAACTTCTGCCCCCCTTGTTGCTTGCCCTGTTGATGCTAGCCAAACCTGTGCAGGCCAAAACACTGCATGTGGTCACCGATATTGCCCCAGTACATTCGCTGGTCGCGCTGGTGATGCAGGGTGTCGGTCAACCGGAATTGCTGGTGACACCCGGTGCCACGCCGCACGGCTATGCTTTGCGCCCCTCACAGGCGCGCATTCTGCAGCAGGCGGATATGGTGTTCTGGATTGGCGAGGCACTTACGCCCTGGCTCCTGAAACCCCTTGATAATCTGGCGCAAAGCGCGGTCAAAATTCCGTTGCAGGCGGCCGAGCAGGCTATCCGTCTGCACTATCGCGAAACAGGCCATGACCACGCGGATGAGCACGAAACGCTAGACCCGCATATGTGGCTCGATCCCGAAAATGCCAAAATATGGCTTGATCTGATCGCCAAAGAACTGGCCCGAATTGACCCTGAAAATGGCGCGCGATATCAGGCAAATGCGGCCATCGGCAAGGCTGAACTGAATGCGTTGAGAGCAGAAATTGAGGCCAAGCTCGCCCCATTTCGCACCGCAGGATTTCTGGTATTTCACGACAGCTACCAGTATTTCGAAACCCGTTTTGGACTCGCATCCCGTGGTACAATCAGCCTTGGGGATGGCCGCGCCCCGAGTGCTGCGCGCATTGCCAAGGCCCGCGAAATCGTAGCCCAGCAAGGGGTAGTCTGCGTCTTTTCCGAACCGCAATTCAACGCCGGCGTGGTCAACACTGTGATCGAGGGCGCACAGGTAAAAACAGGTGTTCTTGATCCTCTTGGCGTAGATCTGACAATTGGAGCCATGCTTTACCCACAGCTTTTACGCAAACTCTCGACGGTATTTATCAACTGTCTATCGTAGGTGGTTCAATCAACACAGCCCTGAAATCATTGACATTTGTGAGCGTTGGCCCAGTCACCACCTGGCCATTAATTGCTGCAAAGAAACTGTGACTGTCGTTTCGCTGCAGTGCTGCGCGCGCATCAACACCTAAACCCTTGGCACGTGCCAGCGTTCCCGCATCCACCAGCGCTCCGGCAACCTCGGCCGCGCCATCGACGCCGTCCGTGTCACAGGCTATCAGCGAAATCCCCGCCTGCCCCTGCAAGGCAATCGCCGCCGCCAAGGCAAATTCCGCGTTTGGACCGCCAATACCACCGCCCCAACCGGAAACCGTACACTCCCCCCCCGA
>JAHRVG010000137.1 GCA_019090795.1 Paracoccaceae bacterium
GCGTGAACAGCCGCTGGACAAAGAGCCCTGGATCTACATTTGGGCCGACGGCGGTTGCAGTGGGCTACGGGGCGAGCAGGACAAGCCGTGCACCCTTGTTATCATTGGCGTAAATGCCCGTGGTGAAACGCATTTTCTGGCGATAGAGGACGGGGTGCGCGAGTCGACGCAAAGCTGGCGCGAGGTTCTTCTCAACCTCAAAAATCGTGGGATGAACGGCCCGAAACTGGCTATTGGCGATGGTGCCATGGGGTTTGGGTCGGCGTTGGAAAAACTGTTTCCCCTGACCATACAGCAACGATGTTGGCTGCACAAAACTATGAACGTGCTCAATTGCCTGCCCAAGCTTTCACAGCCAAAAGCCAAGACAGCCTGTCCATGACATTTGGCGGGCGGAGACCAAAAAGGATGCAGACAAGGCGTTCGATTTGTTCCTAAAAACCTACGAAGCCAAGTACCCCAAGGCGACATTATGTCTGCAAAAAGACCGAGAGGAACTGATGGCATTCTTTGGTTTTCCAGCCCAACATTGGCAAAGCATTCGCACCAGCAACCCGATAGAATCCGCGTTCGCCACAATCTGACACCGAACAAAATGCTCAAAAGGCTGCCTGTCGAGTGACGGGATGCTGCACATCCCTCTCATGGTTTGCGTGCAACCTACTGCCGGGCAGTGGATGTTCAAGCTAGGGCTATGTGCCGAGGAAAACTGGCGAAGGCTACGCGGCTTCGATTATCGGGCCAAAGTCATCACCGGCGTCAAGTTCACCGACGGAATAGAAACCGACGCAAACAATCGGGCCGCTGCATGACCCGAAATCCTCAAACACCAGATTTGGCAATAACTCGCATTCAATTCAATTCGCTTCAGCCACTACACCACAACCTCTATTTCTTGCTGTTCTCCGACGTTGAAAATCCGCTTGTAGCGCTTGATCTGGTCTGCTGGACCCATCGCTTTGCGCGGGTTATCCGATAGTTTTACCGTTGGAATGCCATTGGCGGAAACCGCCTTGCAGACCATCGAAAACGGAGCCAGCGCATCGTCGGGCATAAGTCCGCGGAAATCATTAGTCAGCATCGTCCCCCAACCAAAGGCAACCCGCACCCGCCCGGAAAATTGCGCAGAGAGTTCGATAATCTTGGCGTCATCCAACCCATCGGAAAAAATAACCAGCTTTTGGCGGGGATCTTCGCCGCGATCCTGCCACCAGCGAATGGCTATTTCTGCTCCTGTGGCCGGATCACCACTGTCAATCCTAACACCGGTCCAGTTGTTCAGCCAAGCAGGAGCTTTGTCAAAGAAACCTTGCGAACCATAGGTATCCGGCAGGATAATCCGCAAATTTCCGTCATGCTCTTCCTGCCAATCCGCCAGAACATTGTAGGGGGCCTCTGCCAGGGCATCGTCCCCTTTGGCCAGTGCGGCGTATACCATCGGCAATTCATGGGCATTGGTTCCTATCGCCTCTACCTCTCGGCGCATGGCAATCAGGCAGTTTGATGTGCCGGTGAATTTCTTGCCCAGGCCCTCGTTCATCGCCTGTACGCACCAATCCTGCCACATAAAACTGTGCCGCCTTCGCGTGCCGAAATCCGCCACATGCAGATTGGGAACCTCGCGCAACCGCTCGATTTTTTCCCACAGCTTGGTCATGGCGCGGGCATAAAGAACTTCCAGTTCGAATTTCCCCATGCCGCGCATAACAACGCGCGAGCGCAGTTCCATCAGGATCGACAGGGCCGGGATCTCCCAAAGCATAACCTCAGGCCAGTTGCCCTCAAAGGTTAGTTCATACTGGCCGTCGCGTTTCTCCAGATGATAGGGCGGCAAGCGCAGGTTCTCGAACCACTCCATAAAATCGGAACGGAACATCTGGCGCTTGCCATAAAACATGTTACCGCGCAGCCAGGTGCTCTCGCCTCGCGACAGCGACAAGGATCGCACATGATCAAGCTGTTCACGCAACACGCCTTCGTCCACAATATCCGCGATACGTATCTTTTTACTGCGGTTGATCAGGCTAAAAGTCACCTGCGCGTCGGGGTTGTTGCGAAACACCGACTGGCACATCAGCAATTTATAAAAATCAGTGTCGATCAAAGATCGCACGATCGGGTCAATCTTCCATTTGTGGTTATAAACCCGGGTGGCAACATCAACCATTGATCAGCTCCACCCCGTGGTTGGCCATGTCGGCCTTGGCCTCGGCCAGCGAGCCGTCCAGATCAATCGCGCGGCAGGCGTTTTCAATTACTGTTACCTTGAACCCCAGTTTCGCAGCATCCACCGCCGAAAAACGCACGCAGAAATCTAACGCCAGCCCCACCATGACCAGTTCCTCAACACCGCGCTCGCGCAGATATCCCTTAAGCCCCGTAGGGGTTTCATGGTCATTTTCAAAAAAGGCTGAATAGCTGTCAATTTCGGCCCGAAATCCTTTGCGGAGGATTAAATCCGCTGTGTCCGTTATTAGATCACGGTGAAAGGCTGCGCCCTCGCTGCCCTGAACACAATGGCGTGGCCATAAAACCTGTGGCCCATAGGGCATCTCGATCAGCCCGTATGGCTCGGCTCCCGCGTGGTTATCAGCAAAGGAGGAATGCCCAGACGGATGCCAATCCTGTGTCAAAACCCGAACATCAAAATCTGCCTGCATTGCATTCACAGCGCTTACAATCTGATCGCCTTCGCCCACCGCCAGCGCGCCACCGGGGCAAAAGTCGTTCTGAATGTCAATTATTATCAAAGCAGTATTAGCCATGAGAACCCTCCTATAGTCTCTACAGGGTTACGAACCCGCGTTAAGAAGGTCAACCAATAGCTGACTGGTACCACCCGCGCGCAGAGAAGTTATCCCGGAGTATACTTCTGTGATTGTCCCTTTGCGATCAACTTGTTACTTTGCGCCAAACAACCAAGGTTCCACTGTGACGTTAAAAGAAATCTACAATTCCCGCGTCAAAACCGGAGAACTGAAATCCGATCCGGCGCAACTGCACGCGTTGGAATTATTCGAGGCGCTTGTGGACAGACAAGAGCCCCAGCCCGCGAAAACAGGGTTGGGCCGTTTCTTCAATCGCAAGAACGAGCCTGTGGCAAAGGGTGTATACATCTATGGAGGCGTTGGGCGCGGAAAATCCATGTTAATGGACCTTTTCTTTGATGCGGCCAGTATTCGGCGCAAACGCCGTGTTCATTTTCATGCCTTCATGCAGGAAATCCACGAGGGTATGCACAACGCGCGCCAGAATGGGGTGAGTGATGCGCTGGAACCCGTGGCCGACGGTGTGATTGCGCAGGCGCGTCTGCTGTGTTTTGACGAGATGCAGATTACTGACATCACTGATGCAATGATTGTCGGGCGGTTGTTTGAAAAACTGTTCGATGGCGGGGTCATTGTCGTCACCACCTCAAATCGCGCTCCGGACGACCTCTATAAAGACGGGTTGAACCGCAATCTGTTTTTGCCATTCATTGACAAGATCAAGCAACAGTTGACTGTGTATAATCTGGAATCTGAAAATGACCATCGCCAGAACCGTCTACAAGCACACCGGAGCTATTTCACGCCCCTGAATGAGGCCAGCGAAATGGCGATCCGCCGGGTGTGGTCCGATCTGGTTGGTGTGCCACCCAAGCCACTGGTGCTTACGCGCAAGTTGCGTGAAATCATATTACCCGCTTTCCACGGGGGGGTGGCAATGGCCAGCTTCAGTGACCTGTGCAGCCAGCCTCTCGGCCCCGGTGATTTTTTAATGATTGCGGAAAATATCCGGGTGCTGATCCTTAAGGATGTACCACTTTTGACCAAGGCGCATCAGAATGAGGCCAAGCGCTTTGTAACCCTGATTGATGCTCTTTATGAGGCAAACATCCGTCTGATCGTGAGTGCCGCAGCAGAGCCCGAGCAGCTCTATCAAGAGGGCAGGGGCGCATTTGAATTTGAGCGTACGGCCTCGCGATTGCGCGAAATGCAAAGTCAAGACAGGGGAAAAACGGCTTTGGATTAAATCTCTCCGTGGCGTTCATCGCCTCCATCCCCGCTTGTGGGGGAGGGTTGGGGTAGGGGAGCTACAAGTCTGTTGCCAGATCCCAGCCGGTTTTCGCTGACAAGGAGGCCAGCCCGGCGAGCGCTTCGGCATCCCAATCCGCTGTGCGGCTGGCGAACAGCGTTGCCTGTGATTGTAATATCAACCCATCGCGCAAAATACGCAGGTGGTTTGCCTCAAGCGTTGCGCCGCTTGAGGTGATGTCCGCGACCATCTCAGATGTCAGGTTCTTGATGGTGCCCTCGGTCGCACCCTGACTGTCGACCAGTTGATAATCCGCCACCCCGTGATGGGAAAGAAACCCGCGCACCAGCGTGTGGTATTTGGTGGCGATACGTAGGCGAAAGCCATGGCGCTCCCGGAACTGGGCGGCAACCGCATCCAGATCATCGACTGTTTCCACATCAACCCAACCATTGGGCACTGCCAGAATCAGATCAGCATGGCCAAAACCCATCGGCTCCACGTCCAGCACAACCTGTTGCCAATCAGCGATTTTTTCCTGTACAAGATCGTTACCCGTCACGCCCAGATGAATACGTCCGGCGACCAGCTCTTTGGGGATTTCCCCCGCGGAGAGCAAGACCAGCTCAACGCCGTCCACCCCCAGAACCTCGCCCGAATATTCGCGATCAGAACGGCTGCGTTGCACTACAACACCCCGATCGGCGAACCAGTCCACCGTTTGTTGTTGTAGCCGTCCCTTTGACGGAATGCCCAGTTTTAGCACGCTCATAACCCACCCTCCTGCATCGCAATCAGGGCTTCGGGGCGAATGATCCCGCCCACAGCAGCAATATCGCGGCCTTGCCCCAGTACGCGTGTCAGCGCATCATAACGCCCGCCAGAGGCGATTATCGGCAGATCAGGGCGGTTTTCTGCGAAAAAGCCAAAGACAAAACCATCATAATATTCCAGAGTGGTGCGGCCAAAACTAACCTCGAAGGGCAGGGCCTCGGCTTCTATGCCTTTGGCTTGCAAGGCTGCGTGCCGGGTTTGCATGATGTCTGCGCTTGCGCCCAAAGCCGGGAAATCAACGGCTAGTTCGCGCAATTTGCCCAGTACCGCACCAGCGGTTCCTTTCAGTTCCAGCACTGTTTCCAGCATGTCCACTTCTGCCGCGGAAATCGGTGCGGCGGCGGCGTCTTGTTCCAGTACCTCAATGCGTTCCAGCACTTCGGCGCGGGTCCGTACCCCATGCAATGGACCTGCCTCTTGCAAAACGGTCTCAACACCTTTGGCGGCAACCTGTTTTAGCAATTGAACGCGATGTTCCAGCGCGCCAGTCTGCCCGCCAAAGCGTTCCAGCAATCGCACAAACCGCTCAGGGCGCCACACATGCCGACGCAAAGCAGCTTTGCGCCGGTCTGTGGTGTTCAGGGCCGCGATCGCCGCCAGCAAGATACCGATATCACCTGTCGCAATACGCAGTTGGTGCGGTTTCAGGATATTCGAGAAAAGGGCGAAGACCTCGGCGTCGGCCTGCGCGGGATTGGCGCGGTCGAACAGCTCATAGCCGACTTGAATGTACTCAGAACTGGCATTGGAGCTGCGCGGCTGTTTGCGCCACACCGGCCCGTTGTAGGTATAGCGTGCGGGTTCTGCACCCTCGGACATGTGGCGCTGCACGATGGGGACGGTGAAATCGGGGCGCAGCACTTGCTCGCCCATTTCCGCATCATGGGTCACGAAGGCCCGCGCGCGAATGTCCTCGCCGTAAAGGTCGAGCAGCACTTCTGCTGCCATCAGGCTGTCAGTTTCTACCGGCAAGGCACCGGCTGCTACAAAGGCGTCAGACAGCGCGTTGGCCTGTTGTTTGATGCGTCCCCGGCGATCGTTTTTCATGACTGGCTTTCCGCCCGCGCGATCATCTTGCGCACTTCGGCCACCAGATCAGTGCGTTTGACTTCAATCTGGGCGGGCTGGGCTTTCCATTCCTCAGTGGTCTCGATTTCTGAGGCCAGACGTGCGCCAAGGGCCAGAACCTTGATCTGTACCACGCCGCTTTCAAATTCGTTTCCGCCCTCAATCACTGCAACGGGGCTTTGCCGTTTATCTGCATATTTCAGTTGGTTGCCAAAGTTTTTGGGGTTCCCCAGATACATTTCCGCACGAATTCCGGCGTTGCGCAGTTCAGCTACCATCGCCTGATAATCGCCCATCCGGTCGCGATCCATCACTGTTACAACCACCGGACCCTTGGCCACAGAGCCGAGCCGCCCCTTTTCACGCAGCGCCGCCAACAAGCGATCCACGCCGATGGAAACACCGGTTGCAGGCACTTCCTGTCCGGTAAAGCGCTTGACCAGATCATCATATCGCCCGCCCCCGGCGACCGAACCAAACTGGCGTTTGCGGCCCTTGTCATCGAGAATTTCAAAGGTCAGCTCGGCCTCATAAACCGGGCCGGTGTAATAGCCAAGCCCACGCACTACCGAGGGATCAATGACAATTCGGTCCGAACCATAGCCTTGCGCCGCCATCAGCGTGCCAATCTTCTCAAGGTCTTCCACCCCTTGTCGGCCTGTTTCGGAATTGCCCACAGCATCACGCAAATTTGCCAGAGTCTTGGCGGCATCGTCGGATTTAGAAACCAGAAAGGCCAGCACCGGCTCTGCCTGATCATCACTCAGACCGACCCCGTCGATATAGGCACCAGAGGCATCAAGCCGCCCCTTGCCCAGTAACTCGCGCACCCCGCCAAGGCCGACCTTGTCAAACTTGTCGATCGTGCGCAGTACCGCGTCGCGCATGTTGGTGTCATCCGCTGGCAGGCCAACCGCTTCCAGAACGCCGTTCAGCACTTTGCGGTTGTTGACCCGCACAATGTAATCACCGCGCGGGATGCCGACCGTTTCCAGCGTGTCCGACAGCATCGCGCATATTTCTGCATCAGCGGCCACACTAGCGCTGCCGACAGTATCTGCGTCACACTGGTAAAACTGGCGATAGCGCCCCGGACCGGGTTTTTCGTTGCGCCACACTGGCCCCATGGCATAGCGGCGGTACGGGCTGGGCAGATCATTGCGAAACTGCGCATATACCCTTGCCAAGGGGGCGGTCAGATCATAGCGCAGCGCCATCCAGTTGGTGTCTTCATCCTGCCAAGCAAAGACGCCAGCATTCGGGCGGTCCACGTCGGGCAGAAACTTTCCCAAAGCCTCTACCGTTTCGACGGCAGCAGTTTCCAGCGGATCAAACCCGTAGCGATGATACACCTCGGCGATCTGGCGCAGCATTTCGCCACGTTCAGTGACTTCACTGCCAAAATAGTCGCGAAATCCCTTGGGCGGCAGAGCCTTGGGACGCTGGATTTTTTGTTTTTTGTTTCGGGCCATGGGTCTATCCGCTGCTGGCTATAGGATTTGCAGCCTGTTAGCTGAATTCAGGCGGCAGGGCAACGGGGTGCAACCCCGCCCGCGGAAACCACAGGGCGGGCAAAGGCGATTGGGCATGCTCAAAATTGCATTTCTTTGTAACTACTTTGCGCGAAAATACCAAACCGTGTTGTCTCGATAGGGGTCTCGGCCTATGTTGCGCCATTCAGGAAACCCGCAAAGGCCTATCCCCATGAGCGACGCTGACCGTCTGACAGAACTGGAAACCCAGATTGCCCATATGACGCGCCAGTCGGATGAACTGAGCGATATCGTAGCGGATCAGGCCAAGCGGATCGTGGTGCTGGAACGCCGGTTACTGGCCTTGATGGAACGCGCCGCAGCAGATGAGGCAGCAACGGCTGGCAGTGTGGTGTTGGGTGATCAGCGTCCGCCGCATTGGTAATGCGCTTGCGGCACCGAATACATTTGGTGATTCTTTTAGTCGGATACAGCTCTATTTCCTGACAAAAATTGTCTGTGTCAAAACAGCCATACTCATGCGAATGTTTGCATTTGTAGTGAGTTTAGGGCTGTTTTTGTGCTAGAGTGCCAAAATGGTTCCTTTGGGGAATCTTGCTTTGGGAGGAAAGCCAGTGAAATTTACAAGTCGATCAACAACAATCGCATGCTTGGGTATGACCGTAGCTGCGTCAATGGCCGCCACGTCAGCCACAGCAACCGAGGGGTATTTTGCCTTGGGGTATGGCACCAACCAACGTGCCTTGGCAGGTGCGGGTGTGGCCCATGCTTCTGAAGCAATGTCTGCCACAGTGAATCCGGCGCTTGCTGCCGGTGTAGGCCATGAATTTCAATTGGGCGCGGAGCTGTTTTCGCCTCGGCGCGGATATACGGGAACCGGCACGGCCTTTGTGCCGACTGGCAATGTCAAAAGTGACTCGATTCTGTTCCTTGTACCCAATTTTTCCTATAACCGCCCGCTGGATAACGGGGCGGTTTTGAACTTTTCGCTTTATGGCAACGGTGGGATGAACACGGATTATGGTGTTGGGCTTACCGGTTGCGGCTCGGTTTTTTGCGCTGGTCCGGCTGGCGTTGATCTCAGCCAGCTGTTTTTGTCTGTGACCTACGCAAGAGAAGTTGGAAACCTGTCTTGGGGGATATCCCCGACATTGGTGGCCCAGCGTTTTGAGGCAAAGGGTCTGGCGGCTTTTGGGCCATTGTCGGTTGATGCTACCAAGTTATCTGACAACGGCTATGACATGTCTTACGGCGGTGGCCTTCGTGCGGGTGTACAGTGGAAAGCATCGCCGACTGTCACCTTTGGTCTGTCAGGACAGACCAAAATGAATATGTCCAAGCTCGACAAGTATGCTGGTCTGTTCGAAAATGGCGGCGAGTATGACATTCCGGCGTCGATCACAGCGGGTGTCGCTTGGAAAGCAAACTCCGACACGACCATTCTGCTCGATTTCCAACGGATATTCTATTCCGGCATTCCAGCGGTTGCCAATGCGGGCAATGCCGGGCCACTTGGTGCCCCTGGTGGTGCCGGGTTTGGCTGGGATGATGTGAATGTCATCAAGCTGGCGGTGGAATGGAAATCGAACGAGAAAATGACGTGGCGTGCGGGTTATGCCTATGCCAGCAATCCTGTTGGCCCCGAAGATGTCACTTTGAACATCATCGCGCCGGGCATCGTGAAGCACCACTTTGCTGTTGGCGGCTCCTATGCATTCAGCGAGAATAATTCCATTGATTTTGCTGCGAATTATGTGCCCAAGAGCACAGTCTCAGGCCCAGAAGCAACGGCTCTCGGATTAACACCGGGTAGCAATATCGAACTGAACATGCGCCAGTACAGCCTGTCGGTAGGGTGGACTCATAAATTCTAGAACAATTTGAGAGTAAGAAATATCGCGGCAGTCCTGAAAGGCTGCCGCGATTCTTTTGGGCGGCCCCTAGCCAGAACACCTCGCCTTAATGTGTCCAGACGGCCCGCCGATTGGTGGCGAAATTCTCGCCATAGCCGCCATTGCGGATTACCGGTTTGCGCTTTTGTGGTTGGGCCACAGTATAGGCAATGCCATGCTCTTTGGCATAGTCAATCGCTGCCGTGCAGTTGGCAAAAGTCAGGCGCACCTGAGAGTTCATGTCACCCGAACCAGTCCATCCCATCAAGGGGTCAACGCTACGCGCGCTCTCTTGGGTGAATTCCAAAACCCACGTTTTGGTTTTCGCCTGTCCAGATTGCATGGCGTTGCGGGCGGGCTGGTATATTTTCGCGGGCATGGTGCGACTCTCCTTATTATCGGGGCCATCATAGGGAGGTTGGCGGAGGGTTTCAATTCCTCCACAGCCTAATTCCGCGTTTGTATGATTGAACACGGCACATGCCAGTTAATTCATGGGCTAGCGTAGTGCTGCGCAGCCAATTCCAAAGATGCATAGGGGGTTTGAGAAGCAAGTGAATGGTTACCAACCGAATGCACGGGAGCGAGGGGTGGGGTGGGTGATATGCACCCAGTCGGTAACCAGTCTTGCTGCTTGCCTGATCAACATACATCGGGAAACTCGCTAAAAGCAACATCAAAAATTCGTAAAAGTAGTGAAAATTGAAAAAAAATCAACTAAAGCGATTAACGGTTTATTGACCTTTTCTTTCTTTGCATATGATCTAGGGAGGAATTTAAGACTATGTTAATATATACTATTCTGAATGCTAACAGTCGGTGAACGACCTCTGTTTTGATTCTTTTGTATCTAATTGTTGGAAGAAGGTTAGGTTGAAACGCGAATAACCGGAATCAACCAGCATAACCACTCTACTTTCCTGCTGACAGATAAGCGGGATTTCTCCGAGATCTGCATCAAACAGCCCTTGCAAAAGAACAAAAGAAGACCATTTTGGGGCAGAGAGGAATCGAATATGCCTGACCCCCAAGTCGATATGATGAGCCCGGATATGATTGGCCCCACGTCCCGCCCCAAGCTGGAGGGGGGGCGCAAGTTCGTTATGCATACCGAATTCGAACCGGCAGGGGATCAACCCACGGCAATCCGTGAATTGGTAGACGGTATCAACGACGCAGAGCAAAATCAGGTTTTGCTGGGGGCCACGGGTACGGGCAAGACCTTTACCATGGCCAAGGTGATCGCAGAAACACAACGTCCGGCCATTATTCTTGCGCCTAATAAAACCCTCGCCGCACAATTGTTTGCTGAATTCAAATCCTTTTTCCCGGATAACGCTGTCGAATATTTCGTCAGCTTTTACGATTATTACCAGCCAGAGGCCTACGTTGCCCGTTCTGATACCTACATCGAGAAGGAATCGCAGATAAACGAGCAGATCGACCGGATGCGCCACTCTGCTACCCGCGCTCTGCTGGAACGCGATGATGTGATTATCGTCGCCTCGGTCAGTTGCATTTACGGCATTGGGTCTGTGGAAACCTACACCGCGATGACGCAGGATCTGCTGGTGGGCAATGAATATGACCAGCGCAAGGTGATGGCGGAACTGGTGACGCAACAATACAAACGCAACGATCAGGGGTTTCAGCGCGGTTCATTCCGTGTGCGCGGTGATGTGCTTGAGGTTTGGCCCGCCCACCTTGAAGATCGCGGTTGGCGGTTCTCGTTTTTTGGCGACGAGTTGGAGAGCATCACAGAGTTCGACACCCTTACGGGCGAGAAAATGGCAACACTGGAAAAGGTGCGCATCTACGCCAACAGTCACTACGTCACCCCGCGCCCGACGATGAATCAGGCGCTCAAAGGCATCAAGGCGGAATTACTGACCCGTCTAATAACCTTCAATGACGAGGGGAAATTGCTCGAAGCACAGCGCCTTGAGCAACGCACCAACTTTGATCTGGAAATGCTGGAGGCCACGGGTGTTTGCAACGGGATCGAGAATTATTCCCGTTTCCTGACTGGGCGTGCGCCGGGTGAACCGCCCCCCACGCTGTTTGAATACATCCCCGACAATGCGATCGTGTTTGCCGACGAGAGCCATGTTTCCGTGCCCCAGATCGGCGGCATGTATAAAGGCGATTTTCGGCGCAAATTCAACCTCGCCGAACACGGCTTTCGTCTGCCGTCCTGCATGGACAA
>JAHRVG010000138.1 GCA_019090795.1 Paracoccaceae bacterium
CCTAGAGTTCGTCGGCAGCGTCAGATGTGTATAAGAGACAGCCCCAGACGATCCGCACCGTGACATTCGGCACAATACTCGCGGTATTGCGCTGCAGGGTCTGCCATGGCAGGCAAGGCAAGCGCGATTGCCAGCAGGGTGCTACAGAAATTTATGGGCCGGATCATGGCTTTTTCCTCGGAATGGAGTGACAGTCAGGCGCTCGGCATCTTCGTCGATGCCAATTTCCCGTGCGCTAAGGTAACAGGCCGGATCTTCGGCCCAAGGATCACCCGAAACCTGCAATGCCCGAATGCGGGTATTGCCGCCACAGACATCCTGATAGGCGCAGGCACCGCAACGGCCCTTGAGCGGGCGCGGACGCAGGCGCAGCTGCTCCAGCATCGGATCATTCCCTGTCCACAGTTCGGAAAACCTGGTGTCCTTGACGCTGCCCACAGTGTAGTCGGACCAATAGGTATCGGGATGCACATTGCCCTGCGTGTCGATATTAGCCACGCCAACGCCCGAAGAATTACCGCCCCAAGCGGTCAAATGATCGCGCAAATGGGTGACTTGCTCGGCGTTGTAACGCTGCTCGGCCCAACGGAGGAAATAGACCGCATCAGCATCATTATTGCCGGTCACAATTTCCGGGCCAACGCCGGTTTTTGCGGTGTTTTCCGCGTGTTCCAGCAGCAAATCCATCGCCTGTTTAGTGCGGATATGGGCCGCATCCTCGCCCCTGTTTTTATCGCCCCGTCCTGCGTAAACCAGATGCGAAAGGTAAAATTTATCCACGCCTTCATCGGCACAAAGTTTTAGGATATCAGGGAGTTGCTCGGCATTATCCGAGGTTATGGTGAAACGCAACCCAACCTTAATATCGCGTTTCTTGCAATTGCGCACACCTGAAAGCGCTTGCATAAACGCCCCGTCCATGCCGCGAAACCAGTCGTTGGTTTTGCCAATGCCATCAATGGAAATACCGACATAATCAAAGCCAACATCGGCCACTTTATCGGCCACATCCCCGACAATCCACGTACCGTTTGTGGACAGGGCCAGATACATTTTCATCTGCCGTGCGCGGTGTGCGAGGGTAAAAATATCATCGCGGATCAGCGGCTCGCCCCCCGACAGGATCAGCGCGGGGATTTTGAATTCCCCCAGATCCTCCAGCACGCTTACTGCCTGTTTTTTGCTCAGCTCTCCGGGGAAATCCACATCAGCGGAAACGGTGTAGCAATGTCGGCATTTCAGGTTGCAACGCCGCGTTAGGTTCCAGATTACAACCGGCTTGACCGCCCCCTTGCCACGGCGCTTTCGCACCAGTGTCGGGGTTTGTAATTGATCCATATAATGGGACAGTCTGAACATGTGTCAGCCTTTCTTGTCACGCAGGCGCAGCCCGGTTTTCTTGAGTATGCGACTGGAATAGAGTGTTTCAGCGCCTTGGCAGTGATCCCCGAGCAGGGCCACGATCTGCTGGCGTTTTTCCTCAACCTCGTCACGGTTAGTGCCATGCACCATGGCGAACAGGTTGTAGGGCCACATCGGGCGCGCACGCGGGCGCAAGTAGCAATGCGAGACAAATTCCAACGCCCCGATTTGGTGACCGAGTTTAGATGCAACGCGATCCTCCACATCCCACACGGTCATGCCATTCGCGGTCATACCAAGGGCATAATGATTTGGCGCAATCGCAATGCGGCGAATAATGCCGCTGTCCTGCATCGCCTTCATTCGGGCCAGAACATCCAGCTCGCTCATCCCCAGTGAATTGGCAATCTCGGCATAGGGATTGGGAACAATCGGCAGGCCCTTTTGCGTAGCCTCAATGATGCGCCGGTCAGTTGCGTCGATGCTCATACCGCCACCCGAAAGCCGATGAAAAATTCTTCTTCTTTGGGAAACAGATAGACCTTGTGGCCGGTTTCCTGTTCCAGCTCCTGCGCTACTGTTTCAATTTCGGCCCCGGTTTCCGTGGCCAATACAAACCACATATTCAAACGGTGCTGGCGCTCGTAATTATGGGCCACTTCGGGGTGGGCATTTACTTGCTCCGCTATCGCATAAAACTCCTCGGGCGCGACCTCCATCGCACAAAGGCAGAACGCCCCCCCCAATGCCGCGGCATCATAAAACGGGCCAAAGCGGGTGATAATCCGGCTTTCCTTAAGCGCGGAAAGGCGTGAAAGAAGCGTGGTTTCCACGATTCCCAATTCATCAGCCACTTCTGCAAAAGGGGCCGGGGACAGCGGGAAACCGTCTTGCAACCGATTGAGAATGGCGCGATCAGTTTGATCTAGTTCAACGGCAACGATCACGCGGCGGCCCCCTTCTCAAGTGCAGGTTTGATCAATGCGCCCTTTTGCTTGAAGCATTGCAGGCTGAACAAAACCTTATGTTCCACCCCTGCCAGTTCCGGCAAGGCGCGGGCGCGGGTCAAGACAGCCTCGGCCTCGCTACGCGAACGGGCGTGGATCATGTTGTACAGCGTGAAAGGCCACACATCCGGTTCGGCGCGGCGTTGGTAGCACAGGGTGACGCCGGGCAGTCTTGCCAGCGCAGCGCCTGCTGCATTGATCCCCTCACCCGGTATTTTCCACACCACCATGGCATTGGAGCGCCAGCCCAGCGCCCGGTGGCGCACGATAATGCCGACACGGGTAAACAGGCCAGCATCAGAGAGGGCTTTGATACGATCCAGAACGAATGACTCGCCCACCCCCAGACGTCCAGCCATATCAGCAAAGGGCCGGGCACATAAATGCAGACCTTGCGACATGGCCTGCATAATTGCACGGTCGCCCTCAATAATCTTGTCCGACCGGATATCCGCGCAAGGGGTCGGCACGCCGCCTGCCCCGTCCAGCGAAAACCCCAGATCAATATTGAACGGTTGTTCAAGGCGCAAATCCAGCACCCGCAGGCCCGTGCGTTTGCTGATCCGGTTCAGGGTCTGGGTCACATGGGCGCGGTCAGGGCCCGTGGCAACAAACCAGATATTCCAATCGTTTTCACGCAGATAACTGTGGTTCACCCCTTCCTCGGCGTTGATGATTTCGGCCACCTTCGAGACCTCAAAATCGGGTGCCGCCACGGCAGCGAGCGTCGATGCGGCAACGGTATTGGGGGCGCATGTGGCACCCAAACGCGTGATAGCACCTTTTTGTTTCAACTGGTTCAGGCGCTTTAGAACATCCTGTTCTGTAATCCCGATTGTGCTGGCTATCACCTGAAACGGGTGACTAACCAGTGGAAAGTTGCGCTGCCAATTATCGAGCAGAGAGTGGCTTATGGGATCAGTATGAAGGGTCATATTTTATAATCCTGTCCGATGCGCACGGGCGGTAAAAAAGATCCCAGAGGGGCTTTTCGCCGCAAATTCGCCAATTTTTTCAAAGGTCTGGGTATCATAAATCTCAACCCTCCCTGCATCTCGTACCGAAGTCCACAACTCGTGGCCACGGGGTGAAAATTCCATATGCAGCACAGCAGGACCGGGTTTCAGGGTCTTGATTACCTCGCCCGTCAGGGTGTCGATCACTTGCAAAGTATCGTTCAAAGGATGGGCAAAATTAACCCAAACATGGCGGCCATCGGGGCGGGCCACTGCAAATATTGGTTGACCATGGGTTTGGGTGCGCCCCACCTCGGTCAGGGTCCGGGCATCAATCCACAGCACTTCATGATGGCCAACAGCGGGCAGCACGAAACGGGTGCCCGCCTGCGCCCAGCCTTCCAGATGGGGCATTTTGTAAACCGGTAACGGTTCTTGTCCCCGACCGTAGTTTGGCAGCACCCGTTTGGGCACGGGGTTATCCTGCCACAGATCCAGCGCGGTCAGCCCGTCCTCGCCAAACAGACCCGCGATATAGGTCCTCCCGTCCGGTGTGATCAGCGCATCATAGGGGTTTTTGCCGATGTCGGTGATCTTGGTGATCTTCAGCGCGTCGGACATATCGGCAATCCACGTCTCACCCTTGTCCCAAAGGGTAAACACAAAGCGCCGCCCCGGTGCATCGACCAGACCAATGGTTTTGGCGCCGGTTGGAATATCCGCAACCAGTTCCAGCGTCTCAGCATCAAACACACGCACACCACCGGGTTCGTAATTGGAAACGGCCACTAGCTTGCCATCATCAGAAATCGCGCCACCAATGGAATTGCCTGCCTGAATGATGCGCTTGGCAATACTGGCGGTCAGAATGTCCACCTTGCTCAGCCCCCCGTCGCGGCCAAATACATAGGCGTAACGCTCGTCCGCGGAAAACACCACGGAGGCGTGGGACAGATCCCCTAACCCCGTTACCCTCGCAATGGCTGCATGCTCCGATCGGTCGACAATCAGCAGGGAACCGGTGGCGCGTTCAACAACGACGCCCATGTCCCCCGTGGCACGCAGGCCACCGGCATTTGCAAGGGTAGCAAGACTCAATGCCAACATGAAAATTCGAAAAAAGGCCATCATTGGGTGCCCCCCTTCTTGAGGTAGTTAACAATCCAGTCGACTTCGTCGTCACTCAGCAAGGGGCGCCACGGCGGCATCGGCGTACCCGCGACCCCGTCAAGGATAACCATCCGCAGGGCATCGGATTCCCAGTCAACCAGCGTTTGCGCGCGGATGTCAGGGCCAAGGCCACCCTTTAGCGTCATACCATGACAAGAGCCGCAATCTTGCAGAACCAGCCGTTCCAGCCCTTGTTGCTGAACCGGTGACAGCTCCGCCGCGGTGGCTGTGCTGGCCAGTAAGTAGAGAAGACAGGCAAGGCTACGCAAGGGCTTGCTCCGTTTCAGGCAGAACCGCAGGATTTCGCAGAATCTGGCGTAATTCGGCGTGCAGAGAAACAACGCGGCCGATGATAAACAGTGTCGGGCCGGATAGTTTGGCGGCGCGGACCTGCACGCCGATCTGGTAAAGGTTTGACAGCAAGGTCGCTTCATCTGGCTTGGTGGCATTGCTCACCACCATCACTGGCAGGCCAACCTCCAGCCCTGCCGCGATCAGACGTTCAGCAATCAAGGCAATGTTAGCCACGCCCATGTAGACCACCAGCGTAGTTTCCGGGTCCGCCATGCCTTCCCAATCCAGATCTAGCGGGTTGTTTTTTGCCCGATGTCCGGTGACATAGCGCACGCCACTGGCCAACCCGCGATGGGTCAATGCAATACCGGCAGAAGCAACAGCCCCCTGCGCGGCGGTAATACCGGGACAGATTTCAACAGATACGCCATGCAGGGAAAGTTCCAACATTTCCTCAGAACCGCGCCCGAAAATCATCGGATCGCCCCCTTTCAGACGTGCCACAGTACGACCTTTGAGCGCCTGTTCCAGTAATACCTTGTTAATTTGATCTTGGGGCACCGGATGACAGTCCGGCGACTTACCAACAGCGATCAACTCCGCTCGCTCTGGACAAAACGCCATGATTTCATCGGAAACAAGACGATCATAAACCACCACATCCGCGGATTTGAGCATCCGCAACGCCTTAAGTGTCAGTAATTCCGGATCACCGGGGCCTGCACCAATAAGGTAGACATTGCCACATGCACGCATTTTACAGTCCCGATGGATGGTTATGGGGAAATGGGGGCCACAAATATGGCCCCCAAGGGATCGGTTTTAGTAAACGTCAGCCCGAGTATTGTAGACGTTGAATTTGCCGGTCGGTGTGATCAGACGCGGGTCTTTAATCACATGTTTCAGCTTCAACGTTTTATCATCAACCACAACGATGGCTGACACCAGGTTTTTCGCGTTCCAAACCGAGAACCAAACCTCGTCACCTGCTTTGTTGAATTCGCCTTGAACAACTCGAGGTTGTCCTTCCGCGATATCCGCCCATTTCACAATCGGCAGTTCAACATACTCAGGCTCTTCCATCGCCAGATCAGCAACCTTAAACACGGCAACCGCACCAGAGATCTCTGCATCCGGATTTAGCGGTGCATCAACATAGAGGTTTACTGAATTGGGATGCGATTTCACAAACAGCGAACCGCCGCCCATGGAATCAAACGATTGCACCAGTTTCCAGGCGTTATCCGGATGCCCCACAGGGTCCGTCCCGATCACCGCAACAGTGTCGTCGCCTAGGTGCGAAGTTACCCAAACAGGACCATAGGTCGGGTGGTTCAGGTTGGCACCACGGCCCGGATGCGGAGTAGAGCCTTCGGTTTCGATGACGGCAACCTTTTTGCCCTCTTTGGTGTCGATCACCACCACCTTGTCACGGGCATTTGCCGCAGTCAGGAAGTAACGCTGGGTCGAATCCAGCCCACCATCATGCAAGAAACGCTCTGCCGGAATAACTGTGGTTTTCAGCGATTCAATGTCGGAATAATCAACCAACAGGATATTGCCGGTTTCTTTCACGTTGACAATGAACTCCGGACGGAAATGCGATGCCAGAATGGCCGCAACACGGGGCTCGGGGTGATATTCCTGCGTGTCATAGGTCATGCCACGGGTTGAAACCACCTTTTTGGGTTCCAGCGTGTCGCCATCCATGATCACATATTGTGGTGGCCAATATGCCCCGGCAATGGCGTATTTGTCCTCATACCCATGCATTTTTGAGGTTTCAACCGAACGCGCCTCGGAACCGATTTTGACTTCTGCAACCGTTTCCGGGCTTTCCATCCACAGATCAATCATGTTGACTTTGGCATCGCGACCAATCACGAAAAGATAGCGGCCAGAGGCGGAAATCCGACTGATATGCACCGCATAACCGGTCTTCAGAACCTTCTTGATTTCATAGCTTGCGCCATCAATCAAAGCAACCTCTCCGGTATCCCGCAGCGTAACCGAGAACAGGTTGTCGATATCCCAGTCATTCATTTTCTTGGTGGGACGATCGGCAGGCGCAATATGCACCTTCCAGCTGTCGAGGATCTGCGGCATGCCAAATTCAGGCGGAGCAGCTGGTTCCAGCAACAAATAATCAGCCATCAACGCGATTTCTTCTTCGGTCAACTCGTTGGATGTGCCCCAGTTGGGCATACCGGCGGGGGAGCCGTAGGTGATGAAATCACGCAGGTATTCGGCACCGTTTTCACGGGTGATATCTGTGGTCAGCGGTTTACCGGTAGCACCTTTACGCAGCACACCGTGGCAACCGGCGCAACGTTCGAAATAAATTCCGTCGGCTTGCTCCAGTTGTGCCGCGCTCAGTTCCGGCAGCGCCGCCGCATCCTGCGCCATGGCATGCGTTCCCGCAAGGCCAATGGCAAAAGCAGCGCTGGTGCGCAGAGCCGCTTTGCGAAATTTGTGAATTTTACTCATGTAGCTGATCTCCATATCGGGTAAATTCTGCTGGTGAGGCGATTCCACTCTAGGTTCTGCGACTTTCCGCGTCCTTGACTATGGTCAAGGGGTCAGGTCAGAACCTGCTTTCTTCACTCCGATTTATTCTCGGCCAAAGGCTCGATCAGCTCAGCTGTGTCCGAACGTCCGGAATTCACTGCCATTCCGACCCGGTGTCGATGGTAAAAACCCGGCGCTGCGGCGTGCATCAGCGCTGCCGCGCCATGGCCCTCCTCACGCAGCCAAAGCCCGAAATCAACTTTTTGTATCACCACCGGCTCGCGGTGATGAATTTCGGCCATATCCTCACCCGCTTGCGAGGTAATGGTTGCACAGCTCACAACACGGTTTCCCTCAGCCCCCTGCCAAGCCTGCCAAATTCCAGCAAAGGCCATCAATTCCCCCTGTTGGCAGTGGAAATACCACGGTAATTTCCGGTCCTCTTGCCGCTCCCATTCATAAAACCCAACGGCCGGGATCAAACAACGCCTTGCAAGAGATGCTGCGCGAAACGCTGGTTTCTGGGCAATGGTTTCTGAGCGGGCATTGATCAGCATCGGCCCGTCGCTCGGTGTTTTGTACCAACGCGGAATAAAACCCCAGCGCATATCCACCAATTGACGCTGTCGTTGGTAATTAACCAGAACCGGCACTTGCTGACTGGGGCAGATATTATAGCGCGGATGGTCAAGATGCGCCTTGACCTGCACCGCATCAAACCAACCGGCAACAGCATCCAAAGGCAGGGTCAGGGCAAAGCGTCCACACATGCCCTAGTTTGCGACAATCTGTCAAAGCGAACAAGCCCTGCAACTTCTCTCTGGAAATGCAATGTCAGCCCTGTTACTATTTTCCGAAAGGCAATTTCGTAAAAGGCGAACGAGCATGAAAAACCTGCAACAGGCCGAACCGATCCCGCAGCAGGCACGCGAAGCAATCGAGGATATGTTGAAATCCGGCGATCTGTTTCGGTACACCGCCAAGGAAAATGCTCCCGTTACCCTGTTGGAACAGGAATTCGCCGAAATGATGGGCAGCCGTTTTGCCCTCGCCGTTGCCTCCTGTTCTGCCGCACTTTTTCTCACGCTCAAAACACTGGATCTGAAACCTGACGCAAAGGTCATCATCCCCGGCTTCACCTTTGCCGCTGTGCCCTCTGCGGTGGTCCATGCCAATTGCCAGCCTGTTTTGGTGGAGGTCGGCGATAACTTCCGCCTTGATATGGATGATTTCAAAGCCAAGCTGAATGATGATATCGGCGCGGTGCTGATTTCACATATGCGCGGGCATACATCCGACATGGATGAAATCCTGCGCCTGTGCAAAGCCAAAAACATTCCGGTAATTGAGGACGCGGCCCATTCGCTCGGCACCACTTGGAACGGGCAAAAAATCGGCACCATGGGCGTTGTGGGCTGTTTCAGCTTTCAATCCTACAAGCTGGTGAATGGTGGCGAGGGCGGTATATTGATCACTGACGATGAGGACATCATCGCCAAGGCCGTGATCATGTCCGGTGCCTATGAAAATAACTGGCAAAAACACGGTTGCGGCACCGACAGCTTTGCCAGATACCAAAACACCCTGCCCCTATACAACACCCGCATGAACAACCTATCGGCCACGGTGATCCGTCCGCAACTGGCCGAGGTGCCGCGCCGCGCCGCAAATGGCTTGCGCAATCACGATCACCTCGCCGCGCGGCTAAATAGCCACCCGAATTTGCACGTCCCCCCGGCCCTGCAACCTGAGCACCGGGCACCGGATTCAATCCAGTTCCTGCTGGAAAACATCAATGAACCCCAAGCCCGTGCCCTGATGAAAACCAGCGCTGCCGTTGGACTGCCGGTGCAGATATTTGGCCTGCACAACGAGAACGCCCGCGTATTCTGGAACTGGAAGTTCATTCCAAACTTGCCCGAATTGCCAAAAACCCGCTCCATGCTGATGCGCGCCTGCGATTTGCGCTTGCCTGCCTCTCTCACTCTGGAAGACGTAGATAAAATCGCGGACGCGCTGCTGGGCTGTATGGATCAAGTGGTGCCCGCGAAAGCCGCGTGATTGCTCCGTCTTTGTTCCATTAATATCCGCCGTGCGGTGCGCGACAATATATTGGCAACCTCACAAAACCCGCAATTCCTTGGCAAGCCAAGGGAATTTGGCGACACAGGGTGCGACCAGCATTTCCTCAATCATTGGGCGTAGGTCGGTTGCAATTTCCGTTGGAATTCCGTCCAGCGTCTCGCTGCGCGCAATTAGAGAAATGTTGCGCGACAGCGCTTTGAACGGCAAAGGCAACATATCCACCTGCGCATGGAAACGTTGCGCGCGCATGTATCCCAAGGGGGTGGTGATCGCCCAGCCCGCACCGCCAGCGACCATCGAAAGGATGGCGTGATAGCTGTCAAACTCGAACCGGTTGGGCAAGCTTATCCTCTGACGTGCCAGATGCGCCTCAATTTGGCGCCCCATCATCTGGCGCGAAGAATAGCGGATAAAGGCGAGTTTCAACAGCTGGTCCAGCACCGGAAGTGCGGGATTAATCATGTCTTTTTTTACAGCTAAAACAAAGGGATCGCGCAACAGCGGGTGCAGTTCCATCCAAGGCTCTATGCTGTCCTGATCAGCCGCCACAATCACATCCAGAGACCGGTTTTCCAACCCTTCCGCCATAGCATAACTACCACCGGATTCCAGCAAGAACTGGCACCCCTGCAAACGCCGCGCCAGCCCCAGCATCAGCGTCGGTGTTACATCCGCGTCAAAATCGTCGATCATCCCCAACCGCAACCGGGTGGTTTGACTGAAATTGAATGCCGCCAGTTCCGCCTTGGCCTGATTGGCCGTCGATAAAATGGTCTGGGCACGGCGTAAAAACAATGCCCCCGCACTGGTCACCTGTTGCGGGCGTTTGCTGCGATCCAGCAAGGTCGCGCCGAGGGACGCCTCCAGATTGCTCAGCTGTTGTGAAATAGACGAGACGCTGGTTCCCAGACGCCGCGCTGCAGCAGAAACCGAGCCCTCTTCGATCGTGGCCACGAAAATCTCGATCGCCCAAAGCGACAGCTTTCCCGGAGTATCAACCATATTGCCATAAAGCGTTTGCAGGCGTTTTCATCAAGATATTTCTGCCCTATCCGGCCTTTCGCATCTGCTCGATCAGGGCGCTGGCCTCATACTCCAGCAGTATATGGTCCACAAAACGGCGCGTCAAAGACGTCTTTAGGGCGGTGCGCGCGCATACCACATAAAGGGGGCGTTTTTGCAAACTCAGTTCCGGCAACACCTTGACCAGCCGACCAGAATTCAGATCAACGCTCATGCGGTGATCCGGTTGCACCACAACACCGCTGCCCGAACAGGCCATTTGATGCGCCAGCGACAGGCAATCGCTGTTCAACCGAAAAAGGTCGATCCGCGTCTTTTCCCCAATCGCATTGGAAAACGCGATTTCCCAATCGAGTTTGGAAAATCCCGGCGCCAGAATAAGCGGGATTTTCTTGGGCACATCCTGCAACGGGATCTCATTTATTTTGGCGGCCAGATCAGGTGCCGCAACCGGACTCATCATCAGTTCGGTCAAGCGGAATGCCATATGAGATTTATCAAAATTCTGGTGGCGGGTAATCAGCACATCAAAACCGCCATCTTGCGCGGAATTGATAGTTGCTGTCATGGTCACTTCCAGATTCACCTTTGGGTAAGTCCCCATAAAGCTCTCGAGACCGTGCTGAAACTTGTTGCTTGATAAAAACTGTGGCGCCGCGATCCGCAAAGTGCCACTTACAACGTTCTCTTCACCAGAAATCGCGCTCAGGCCGTCATTAACGACATCCACCATTTCGCGGGCAGCCCGGTGCAAAACCGCGCCCCTGTCAGTAAGATGCAACTTACGTGACGTGCGGTGGAAAATGGCACAATCCAGACGCTTTTCCAGATTCGAGATGTGATGCGAGACAACCGAGGCTGACAGGCCAAGCTTGTCGCCAGCCGCTTTAAGAGAGCCGTTTTCAACAACAGCCGCGAGAATAGCGAGCGATCTTAAATTTTCTATCATTGTTCATCAATTTTGCTTCTGCCCGTAGCATACGCCGATTTCACCCATGCTTGCAACGCCTTGCCGAAAATCAAGCATTGTTAACCACACCCGTTCCGAAAAAACGACACTGACGTGAAAAATCAGTTCCTACCCTTGGAACCCCGCCCCCTGCCGCCTATAAGGCATTGAACCGCAAGACAGGGCAAATACCATGCGCAGTGCAGAAATCAGCCGTACCACCGCCGAGACCAAAATCTCTGTTTCTATCAATCTTGATGGCACCGGTGTTTATAATAACCAGACTGGGATCGGTTTTTTCGATCACATGCTGGATCAACTGTCGCGCCACGCGCTGATTGATATGACGGTGCGGGCAACGGGCGATTTGCACATTGATGACCATCACACGGTGGAGGATGTGGGCATTGCCTTGGGCAAAGCACTGGCGCAGGCCGTTGGCGACAAGCGGGGCATCCGGCGCTATGGTTCCTGCCTGCTGCCCATGGACGAAGCTTTGGTGCGTTGTGCTCTCGATTTGTCGGGGCGCCCGTATCTGGTGTGGAATCTGGAGGTTCCGACCGCAAAAATCGGCACATTTGATACCGAATTGGTCCGCGAGTTTTTCACCGCCTTTGCCATGCAAGGCGGCATTACCTTGCATGTCGAGGCCCTGAGCGGGTTCAACAGCCACCACATTGTCGAAGCAGCGTTCAAATCCGTCGCCCAAGCCCTGCGCATGGCGCTGGAAACCGATCCACGCAAGGCGGATGCGATCCCCTCGACCAAAGGCACGTTAAGCGAATGATTACAGCAATTGCGGATTACAACTCCGGCAACCTGCACTCTGTCCTGAAAAGCTTTCAGCGCATGGCGGATGAAGTTGGCGCGGGTGAGGTTATCGTTACCGCCGATCCCGACGAGATCCGGCGCGCGGATCATGTGGTGCTGCCCGGTGTTGGCGCCTTTGGTGATTGCCGTCGCGAGCTGGGTGCCGTCGATGGGCTGTTTGGGGCCATTGAAGAACAGGTTAAGGCGGGCAAGCCGTTCTTGGGTATTTGTGTAGGCATGCAGATGATGGCCACCGTTGGGCTGGAGCACGGCCGCCACGCCGGATTTGGCTGGATACCGGGCGAGGTGGTGCACCTGCAACCAAGCGATAAAACACTGAAAATTCCGCACATGGGCTGGAATGACCTGTCAGAAGTTGCAGACCATCCGGTATTTGCGGGCATTTCTGCAGGTGATCATGTCTATTTTGTGCATTCCTATCATCTGATTCCGGAAAACCCCTCGGATCTGCTGGCAACTGTGGACTACGGCGAAAAGATTACCGCCGTTGTCGGGCATGAAAATATCATCGGCACCCAGTTCCATCCGGAAAAAAGCCAGAAAACCGGCCTGCGGTTTATCCGGAATTTCCTAGAATGGCGGCCTTAGGGCCGCCAACCGCGTAAAGCATCTGGCGTTAATTTACACGCTTCCAAGTACCACCATCGCGGCAAATAAAGGCGATACAGCCTTTGACCTTCAGCTTGTTACCGGTCAGTTGCATATTTGACTTATAGGTCTTATCCCGATCCGGCGACCAGATTTTGCCACTGTCGTAATAGCCATCTCCACGCGAAACCATATTCCAGATAATGTTCCTGCCTATGTTGGCAGAAGGGGTTTCTTTGCCTTTCTTGTCGAAAGATTTAACAAGTTTACCGCATATCTTTGCGCCACAACTGGTGACACTGATATGTCCGGTATTGCCGTTGTCATCAGGCGCGGATCGCCACATTCCCAACACAGGATCGCCCGCCAAGGCTGGCGTAGTGATCAATGCGACCGCTGCCGCGATAATTAGTTTTTTCATATTTTTCTCCCTTGTCCTGTCATCTTGCGCGGCGAAGGCACATCGCGTCAAGCCAGACCTTGGCTCATTAATCCGGCAGGCAATGTACTGCAAACCCTATCTCATCTGCCCGCGCAACGCTTCAATCCCTGCCGTAACCTACTGCAACCGCACCCAGTTGCGTGTGTTGCAAAAAACGGAAACGCAGGTTTTTACCCTCAGTTTTCTACCCTGCAAAACCAGTTGTGCCGTATAGGATTTCCCGTTTTTGGGATCAAAAAACATGCCATTCTTGTAGCTGCCTTTTCCATCGGGGATCATGTCCAGAATGATGTTTTGGCCAACGTAGGGATATTCTTCGTATTTCTTGTCGTTTATATCCACGGAATACAGGATCTTGCTGCAGAATTTTCCGTTACAAGGGGCAAAATCCACCACCAGATTTCCACCGACATCATTGTACTTATGCGTACGCCAGATGCCCTCAATCGGGTCCGCACCCACTGACGCCGCCAACAAAACCCCAACCCCCAAAACGATTGCTCTGTACATTTCACCCTCGACGGAAAATTCTCTACGCATTTCACATGTTTCCGATGCATTGCAAGAAGTCAACTAAGGTTTGAAGGTTCAAAGCCTGTTTGCCTTTTAGCGTGGATGATTTAAGGAGATAGTGAAAGCAAAAAAGAGCGAATCTCATGATCCTTTATCCGGCAATCGACCTAAAAGACGGCAACTGTGTACGGCTCTATAAAGGCGATATGGGCCAGTCCACCGTGTTCAACGATAATCCTGCCGCACAGGCGCAGGCTTTTGTCGATCAAGGCTGTGAATGGTTGCATCTGGTGGATTTAAACGGCGCGTTCGCGGGCGAGCCGGTGAACGCGGCTCCGGTCGAGGAAATCCTGAAAACGGTAAAAGTTCCCGCCCAACTCGGCGGGGGCATCCGCGATATGGCCACGATTGAAAGCTGGCTATCCAAAGGCCTGACCCGCGTGATCCTCGGAACCGTTGCTGTCGAAAACCCCGATCTGGTACGTGAAGCCGCCAAAGCCTTCCCCGGCCATGTTGCCGTGGGCATTGACGCGCGCAATGGCATGGTCGCGACCCGCGGTTGGGCCGAGGAAACCGACATCGAAGTCACCACCCTCTCGCGCCAGTTTGAAGACGCGGGTGTGGCAGCGATCATCTATACCGACATCAACCGCGATGGTGCGATGCAAGGGCCGAATGTGGCTGCCACAGCAGCGCTGGCCAATGCGGTTTCCATTCCGGTAATCGCCAGCGGTGGCGTGTCCTCCATGACTGATCTGCAAGCCCTGAAAGACTGCGGTGCACCACTGAACGGTGCGATTTCCGGACGCGCACTTTATGACGGCAAGATTGATGTCGCCGCGGCCAGCAAGCTATTGAAAAGCTAGATTTACTTGGCAACCACCTTGGCAGTAAGCGCGCCCAGAACCTTGGTCAACTGCATGACCACTTTAGCGTCCTTGGGCACGACAAGCGGACCTCACGTTGGCGCTTTTTCTATAGGTAAAAGCAACTGTTATCAGTTGGTTTATCCGTTCTTGCGCCGCCCGCTGTCAGTTGTTTCCTATTGGCTGAAATTACCCCCCGCCTCCGCCTTAGCGCCAACTAGGGCTGTTGATTTCTGGAATTGCACTCTATATGCAGCACAACCGAACCATAGAGCACCGAAATGCTGAAAACCCGCATCATCCCCTGCCTTGACGTAAAAGACGGTCGCGTTGTGAAAGGCGTCAACTTTGTTGATTTGATCGACGCCGGTGATCCGGTAGAATCCGCCAAGGCCTATGATGCCGCTGGCGCGGATGAGCTGTGCTTTCTCGATATCGCTGCAACGCTGGAAAACCGGGGCACCATGTTTGATGTGGCCACCCGCACAGCCGAGCAGTGCTTTATGCCCCTGACCATCGGCGGCGGGGTGCGTGAACCCAACGATGTGCGCAACCTGTTGCTTGCAGGTGCGGATAAAGTTTCGTTTAATTCCGCAGCAGTGGCCAATCCGGATGTGGTTGCTGACAGCGCCAACCGCTTTGGCTCGCAATGCATCGTTGTGGCGATTGACGCCAAGACGGTGGCCCCCGGAAAATGGGAGATTTTCACCCACGGCGGGCGGCAGGCAACCGGTATAGATGCGGTGGAATTCGCCCTGTTGATGGAATCCAAAGGGGCCGGAGAAATCCTGCTCACCTCCATGGACCGCGACGGCACCCGCGCCGGTTTCAACCTGCCCCTGACACGCACCATTGCGGATGCGGTAACCATCCCAGTAATCGCATCTGGGGGTGTTGGCACGCTTGATCATCTGGTCGATGGCGTGATAGAGGGCCACGCCAGCGCGGTGCTTGCAGCATCAATATTCCACTTCGGGGACTACACTATAAAAGAGGCCAAAGAGCATATGCAAAAGGCCGGAATACCAGTGAGATTGTAAAGCCTATGGCAAATGTACTGACACGCCTCGCGCGTACCATCGAGGCCCGCAAGGGTGAAGACGAGAAGAAATCCTATGCCGCAAAACTGTTTGCCCGCGGCCCCGATAAATGCGCCGAGAAGTTCGGCGAGGAAGCTGTAGAGGCGATCATCGCGGCAGCCAAGGACGACCCCCAAAACCTGACCGAGGAAGCGGCAGATGTGCTGTTTCACATGCTGATCATGCTATCCTCGCGCGGGGTGAAATGGGAAGACGTACTGGGAGAGCTGGAACGGCGCGAAGGCGTTTCCGGCATTGTTGAAAAGCAGTCACGCGGCAAGGCATAAAGGGCAGCCCCTATTCAAAGGGCGTGGCCCCTCACCGCCACCACATCCGCGCTTTCTTGATCTGCTGCCGGATCGCCTGTTCTTTCCTTGGCAGATTGTCACGGTCGAACATCTCGCGCAGTTGCGCGCCTTTGCCCTGATAAATCAGACGGCGCGCAGGTTCGTATTTCTTAAGCACCTTCTTGATCCGATTGGGCGCAACCGCCTTTTCCAACACCTCTACCGCTGCATCTGAACCAGCGGCGTAAAGCAGTGGTAAATAACGGTAATGGGTGGTGATATCTCCGTCCAGCAGACCACTGGGGAGGGTCTCTCTCCCGCCGCCCAGCTTGTGGATCACCAACGGCAAGGCAACTTGGTCCAGCCAGGGATCAAGCGACTGGGTTTCGATCTGCCAGGGCGGTTGGCGCAGGATTTCGGTGGCATAATGGGCGAACCAGGTGGCGAATTCATCCGGATCTTTGTAAAAAAACCAGCCCGCGTTGAAATACAGATAGCGTTTCCAGAACTCATCCGGTTGCGATAAATCCAGCGAACTGGCGAAATCGAGGTCGAATTTATCATAGAGAGATTGCCACATTTCAGTGTAGCCAGGACCATAGAGATCGACCTCTGGCCAAGTGCCTTCGCGGTTCAGTGATGCGGTCGGGCGGTCGAAATCAAAAGGCACAGCGTTCAGGCGGCCGGTGAAAATCGTATCCGTATCAAAAAACACAAACGGCTGTTTTTTAGGGAGCGCTGTGAGGCCGATGATCTTGTTTCCATTGGGATAATCACTGCCGAATACACCATTTTGAAACGGGATAATTTCCGCCCCCATGTCAAGCAACAGCTTGCGTACTTCTGGGTCATTGACGCGGGGATCATGGTCCCAGCGGTCGCTTGGTTGGGGTTCCCCCAAAATCAGGCGGCCTTTGAAGTTGGGGTTTTTCAGGCGAAACGTGGCGACAAAGCTGATCGCCTCAAACTGCAACCGGCCCCCCTGCACGATTGCAAAAACATTGTATTCGCCCGCCATCCTACCCGCCTGTCTCTGCTTTTTTCCAGTTATAGACACGGGGGGATTAAAATGGAATGTTTGGCGCAGAACAATAGGGAGATTATCATGCAAAAACTGATTTTAGGCACCTGTATGGCGGCATTTCTGGCAATCGGGGGCAGTGCCTTGGCACAAGGAAAGTTTCTGACGGCAGCAGAGGTGAAACCCATCCTGAACGCCACCAAGGGAAACTGGATTGCTGTGCGCAAGTTTGATGGCAAGGACTTGCTGTATTTCACCCACCTGCTGTCGTGGCGCTGTGGGTTGAGTGCGATTCACTATGGGGTGAACAGCGACATTGCGGTGTTGAACCTGCCCCTAGAGCCTTGCGATGAGGAAGCGGCGAACCCGGCAGCGCTCAGTGAAACCCAGCCAATTTATGCGCAATATCCGCTCGGGTCGATCTATTTTGTGACCGTCAAGATTATCTATGACGACGGCACGAGCGACCAAATGACCTTTAAACGCAAGGCCATAGAGATGAACTAGCGCCCCACAGGGACGCGCGGGGCGCTAGTTCGTTAACTTGCAATCATCTGCAAAGCCGCCATCAAAAAGCAATAGGCGGATGCCGCGGATGCCAGTGTACGCAGATGGTTCCACAGGGTCCAGTTGCGGGCGTATTTCACCCAGTAAAGCCGCGTCTCCCGCGCCTCCAGCACCATGCCGTCCAGCCTTTTGTTCATCGGAACGTTGCAAATCATAGTCACAGAAAAAACGCCGAGCAGATAAATCACGCTGCCCCCCTGTAACCAGTTTGAACCAGCAGTCATTGGCGCCGAAACGGTGAAATAGAGGATGGCCAGCGAAACCGGAGCCATGCCCAGCAGCAAAACCAGAAATACCGATCGGTAGACAGTTCGGTTGATTTCTTGCATGGATTCGATGCCGGTGTTGGGGGCAGAGGCCCGTAGCGCCCGCATCACAAAATCCGAGAATGTCAAAAACACCCCTGCGATAATCGCCATGACAAGTGCCAGAAAGGTGCTGAGGTGAAGAATTATTTCAGGTGTCATTTCAAGTATCCTTTGTATCGGTTCAGGCAGCCGCTTTGCGGCCCAAGGTTTGGGATTTGCGCAACCAGCCAGCGATTTTCCTTTGGTTCGCCAGCTTAACCGAACCAAACAGCTGCACATTGCGGGTTTTGATGCCACAGAATTCCAGCACCTGATTTTTAATCACGCGGCGCCCCGGTTTCCGGTAAATCAATGTGTCAATCAGCGGCGGGGTATCGGCGGTAATGATTGCATCCGCCGTGCGCCCTGACAGCAGCTTGTCCCAGCCCATACCTTTCCGGTGATATTTATAGCCAAAACCTGAGCTTAAAGCGCGGTCCAGCACCGCTTTGGCTTTGGCGGGCATCGCCCCCCACCAATAAGGATGCACAAAAAGCAGATGATCGGCCCAGGTAATATTCTCTTGCCACTGAATCAAATCAGGTTCCAACGGCGGGGTGGATTTTGTTCCTCCATCAACTGCCTGATCAAAGCGCATAGCCTGCAGGTTTTGACGGCGAATGTTGGCGCCGGATTTACCCGCCCCCACCTCATAGGCGTCAGCGATGGCACTGCACAGGCTTTCGCGTTGCGGGTGTGCCACCCAGATAAAGATATTTTTGGACATTGGCTTTCCTTTTACTTGACATGGTGTCAATTGACATGATGTCAACTACATGGTACTTTACAGCATGTCAAGTTCAATTCCCGATACCCGCACCCGCATCCTGCAAGCCACCTGCACCCTGCTGGAGGACTCGCCGCAAAAAACCACCCGTATGGCTGATATAGCCAAAGCTGCGGGTATCAGCCGTCAGGCGGTGTATTTGCATTTCTCCAATCGCGCAGAATTGCTGATCGCAACCACTCGCTTTGTGGACCAGACGACAGACCTCGCTACGCGCCTCAATCCTTCGCGCGTAGCGGACACCGGCGTTGAGCGGCTGGAAGAATTCATCTTGGCCTGGGGCAGCCATATTCCCGAGATCCATCCAGTTGCGCAGGCCCTTATGGCAATGAAAGACAGCGATGCGGCGGCGAACGAGGCATGGAGTAACCGAATGCAAGCAATGCGCGAGGGCTGCGCGGCGGCGGTGCAGGCTTTGGTGCGGGATCAGGTTTTAATGCCCGAACATTCGGATGCGGAGGCAACGGATATCCTGTGGACCCTGCTGTCGGTGCATAACTGGGAATTACTAACTCAGGAATGTGGCTGGACCCAGGCGCAATATGTGGCCAAAACCATAGCAATGGCACGCCGGATGTTGGTTTGCACCTAGTGTGTTTCCTGTTGAGTTCGGTACCGATTATCAATTTTTCCGCAACGCCCGCCTATGTTTAATTGGGTGTTGGGCAGGCTCAAAGTTTCAATGTTATATGGAAACCTATTCGGGAAATCTTGTCGCGCCCCCCTTGCACCCTTGCAAATTTTCTTCCAATAAGCTGAGAACGAATTCCCCAACGGGCAAGACTGATCAGGACGGACTACAATGGCACACTCACATTTGGAAATGAACGAACCCACCAAAGACATCTCGGTACGCGAGGCCTTTGGCATTGACACGGACATGATGGTCAAAGGGTTTCACGATGCCACAGACCGGGTGCCCGATACGGACCCCACTTATAAATTCGACACTGACACCACAATGGCGATCCTTGCCGGTTTCAACCACAATCGCCGCGTGATGGTTCAGGGCTATCACGGCACGGGTAAATCGACCCATATTGAACAAGTGGCCAACCGGCTGAACTGGCCTTGTGTGCGGGTCAACCTCGACAGCCACATATCCCGGATTGATTTGATCGGCAAAGATGCGATCAAGTTGAAGGACGGCAAGCAAATCACTGAATTCCAAGAGGGAATACTGCCTTGGGCACTGCGCAACCCGACTGCGATTGTGTTTGACGAATATGACGCCGGCCGTGCGGATGTGATGTTTGTGATCCAGCGCGTGCTGGAAACTGACGGCAAGCTAACCCTTTTGGACCAGAATAAAATCATCACCCCGCACCCCTATTTTCGCCTGTTCGCCACCGCCAATACGGTGGGTCTGGGTGATACCAGCGGGTTGTATCACGGCACACAACAGATCAATCAGGGCCAGATGGATCGCTGGTCGATTGTGGTTGCGCTGAACTACCTCAGCCATGACGCGGAAACCGCAATCATCTTGTCGAAAAACCCGCATTACAACACCGAGAAGGGCCGCAAAACCCTAAGCCAGATGGTAACCGTGGCCGATCTGACGCGGTCCTCGTTTATGAACGGCGATATTTCCACAGTAATGTCACCGCGCACAGTGATCACATGGGCGCAAAATGCGACGATCTTCAAGGATGTGGGCTTTGCCTTCCGCCTGACCTTCCTGAACAAATGTGACGAGCTGGAACGCCAGACGGTTGCTGAATTCTATCAACGTTGCTTCGATGAGGAACTGCCGGAAAGTGCGGCGAGCGTGAGCTTGGGGTAACCTACTCTAATTTCTCGCAATGGGGGAAAAACCATGTCACAAAATGACAACCCGGCCGACCCGTTTAAAAAAGCCCTGACCGAGGCGACCAAAGCCATGGCAAATGCGCCAGAGCTAACGGTGGCGTATACGGCCGATCCTTCGGGCATCAGCAATGACACCATGCGCTTGCCGCAGGTGACACGGCGCTTGACCAAGAATGAGGTTCTGGCGGCGCGCGGGGCGGCGGATGCCATGGCCCTGCGGTTACGTTTTCACAATGAGGCAACTCACGCCCATTACGCACCTCAAGGGGAAACCGCCCGCACACTTTATGAGTCACTGGAAACCGCACGCTGCGAGGCCGTGGGCGCCCGCGCCATGCCCGGTACCAACGGCAACATCAATGCGTTGCTAGAGGGCCAGGCGATCAAGGCAGGCTATGATCAGGCACAATCCCCCAATGACGTGCCAATGCACACAGCACTGGGCTATTACATCCGCCATCTGGGCACGGGCCGCGACCTGCCGCCTGCGGTGAGCAACGCGATGGAGCTGTGGCGCGACAGTATTGAACAGCGCAGCGGTGATACTTTTGAAAATATCGACCAAATACTAGCAGATCAGGCTGAATTTTCCCGCTTTGCCCGCCAGTTGATTTCCGATCTGGGGTACGGTGATGAACTGGGCGAAGATCCCGATCTTGATGATCAGGAAGAAGAAGAGGCCGAGGACGATCAGCAGGAGGAAGAAAACCCGGATCAGGAAGACGGCGACGACGATAGCGACGATCAGGATAGCGATACCTCGCCCGACGACCAGCAGGCCAGCGCGGAACAGCAATTGGCGCAAATGTCGGCCTCTGATCTGGATGACATGGACGAAGCC
>JAHRVG010000139.1 GCA_019090795.1 Paracoccaceae bacterium
CAAGATCGCCGCATAATGAAACCAACCAGATGAACCTGATACTCACTTAAATTACGCAGCCTCTGGAACCAAAAACTCTGACGACGGACAGGTTCGAAAAAGAACTTGGGTGGGGCGTATCGCCAGCAGAGTTAAATCATCTAACCGGACGGATTGGTGAACTGTATGCGGCAATGATCACGCGGGGCCAGATGGCCCTTGAAACCAATCAGCGTGGCTATGACGTGATTAGTGCTGAGAATGAACGAATATCGGTCAAGACAGTCACATCAAGCGTTCATGTTTCATTCAACCAAAATACCTTTGATCTGGTGGATCGGGTCATGGTTTTGCGGGTAAATGTTGATGAAGAAGATGGGGTTTCAGTTGAGACACTGCTTGATTGTTCTGCTCAAGAGTTCCTTGAAAAATATGGTAAATCAAATGGCAAGCATGTGTTTGGGGCGCAGGGCGAAAAACGACCATTGAAATCATTGGATAATTTGACAATCTCAAATGAGGCTACGTTTGGGGACTATCTGGTTCGGCAATATGAAAACGGCACTATCCAAGTTTCGAAATCGGACGAACTGCAACAAATGGCAAAACCTCATTTACGTGAAATAGCAGCTGAAATTGGTGTGGACTTGTTGAACAGCAATTCCAAAGCCAAGAACACCCGTCAGCTCGGGGCCGATATTATCAAGGTTTTACAAGTGAAATCGGGCGGTTAGACCTCACCTAAACCCAACCAACCTTGCACAAACCGCTTCCTGCGCTTCCCGCATATGCCCCAGCAAATGCGCCCTTGTCACATAGTTGAACGACACATGCGGATTGGCGTGGTTTAACAACAGCGTCACCGTCTGAAAATCCACCCCAGCCTCCATTGCATGGGTGCGGTAGGTGTGGCGCATTTGATGTGGGGCATAGGGGAAACTTTTGATCCGGCTCATTTGCTCAATATGGCCGCTTTTTGACGTGGCAGAGGGAAAGGCAAACGGGCTTTCCAGTGGCCTTGTCAGATCACGAATTTCAGCCAGTTCTTGAATGAGAAACCTTGATAGGGGTAGCTTGAATGCCTTGGCCTCACCACCCTTGGGCGAAGGCACAATCAGAACGCCATCTCGGTCCAAGTGTTCCCATTTCAAAGATCGTGCATCACTTGATCGAAGCCCCGTCAGCAGCATCACCAGCCAGCAAGCACGACGAACGCGATCTTCCATTTGATCCAGCCTTTGCCATAGCAGGGGCATGTCATCCGGCCCAACTGCCCAATCCCTGGCCTTTTCCTGGTTCATGCGAACGCCACGGGTCACAGGGTTGGGCGGTAGATCATAGGTTCTGGCAGCATCATTGATCAACAGTTTCAAAACCCGCATCGCCCCATTGGCCCCGTAAGCGCCGGATTTTGCGGGTGATCTTTTCATGCAAGGCCCGCACTGTGGCACGGTCAATCCTGTCCACTGGTAGTTTCTTCAACGAGGAAAGCGAGCTTTCGACTTTCTGGCGATACCAGTTTGCAGTCCTTGGGCTAAGCTCTTTGCCACGGGTGTTCATATAGCGCTCAAAAACCTCGTTCAGGTTCGGTATCGCGTCCTTAGGCGCTCTCGGATCATCGCCACGACGAAGTATCATGCGCAGTTCTTTCGCGCGTTCTCGGGCCGATTTAAGCGATAGTTCGTCAATGCGGCCAATCACGATGGAAACATAACGGTCGGTTCCGTCATTGATCCGGCCCATCAGCTTATAGCTGGCGCTTTTCTTGCCAACCACAATGCGCAGGCCGCTGACGTCTGCATCATAAATTTGTGACCCTGGTTCGTGGTCATGGCGGGTTTTATCAACCTTTGCTTGGGTGAGTTTTGTGGCCATTTGGCATTCTCCTATGTGATCCGGTTTCAGAGCCATAAAAACCCTGTCACAGGCCCGGTTCTGAATAGGTTGCCTTAGGTGATACCAAGGCATATAAGAGAATTATGTCGTGTTTATATGGGCTTGCGAACCACTATAAGCCGTATTAGAGCGCATAAGATGCCTTATGCTAAAACTTAAAATCTCTGGGCCTTTGTGCCGTGCGGGTTCGAGTCCCGCCGCCCGCACCAAAATACATATTAAATTCAATAAGTTAAACGAGGACGACCTCGTTTCCAGATAAAGCTGTGTTGCCTTTTTAGGTGAATCGTATCCTCTGATTTGATTGTATGCGCTTTTCTGCGTTCTCCACCATTCGCTGTAGTAACTTCCAGATCGGGATTATCCATAATTGATTGGTGTATATCGTCTTTATGGGCAGGTGTTTCATTGTAAAAACTAAGATAAAAATCCTCAGCAGTGATGATGTCTCCATTTTCACAAATGAGTCTTGGAATGTCATCCATTCGCTGTTCTTTAGCGGCATCTCGAGCTGTTTGGTCAAACAAGTATAATGACCCAGTTTCATGTTCTGGATTATAGGCCAGCATTCTTAAACCCGAACGTCCAAAGTGGGCTTGCTGACTGCTGTTTGCATGCAAAATGACATTGTATACTTGTCGTGCCCGATGTGACCGCGCGAAGTGCATAAACCAATACCTTCCCACAACATTGCCAGTTGCGCAGAAGTCAGTCGCGCTGCACCTTCTGTCGCCGTCGGCCAAGGAAAGCGGCCACGTTCAAGCACTTTGTAATAGAGACAAAAACCCTGTCCATCCCAATAAAGCAGCTTGATCCGATCCCCGCGTCGTCCCCGGAGCGCAAACACCGCACCACTGGCAGGCTTCTGGCGCAACACATCTTGGGTCAATGCCGTCAGGCCAGCAATCCCCTTGCGCATATCCGTCACGCCGCAGGCCAGATAAACCCGAACCCCAGTGCCCGGACCGATCATGCTGCTTCAACCGCACGGATCAGGGCCGTCAGCGCGACCGGGTCCATTGTGCTGTCAAAATGCAAACAACGACTATCTCGCAAGCGCAACTCAACTGCGGTTGGTGGTGGCGTTTCGGTGGCAAGACACTGCGGCAACGGATTCCCGCCTGCCATTGGAATATCCAATGGATAGAAAAGA
>JAHRVG010000140.1 GCA_019090795.1 Paracoccaceae bacterium
AAAGTGCCGAAATCGCTTTGTTCACCGGACTTGATTGCGCGAGCCTCGTCATCAAGAACTGTTGCTGCACGAATGGCATCTTGTTCACACTCTGGGTATGCCATGTAACAACGAGTCCAATGAAAGGCCCGAGTTGTTTCGCCATCCTCCTTAAAATGGGGAAGAAATCTCATTTGGCTGCAAACCTCACGACTTCACCCGTACCGCCGGTCAAGTGATCCGCCCACCGCTCCATCAGCGAACGCCTTTGTTCCAGAAAATCATTTTTTGCGTAGGTACGCTCAGTGATCCCGCCAACTCTGTGAGCCAATGCCGTTTCCGCCACCGCAAATAAACTCGGATCAACCTCTGAAACCCAAGAGCGAAACGAGGATCGTAATCCGTGCGGCCTATAGGCTTTTGCCCATTCCCATGCGATCTCACGATCCCGCATAATATTTTCGATAGCCTGATCGGTAATTGCCATTGGCCTGTTTGGCCGCGACCTGGGGGATGGGAACAGAAAATCACCGTCGTTTTCACTTGCTGGCCATTCGACAATCCGCCGCATTTCACGCGTCACCGGAACGCGCAGTTCATCGGCATTGTCCCTGCGACCCTTCAGCTCTTCACCCTCAATCGTCCAGACATCTCCAGAAAACTGATCTCTTCTTGCTCTCCGTAATGGGCCAATTCTACTGCCGCCACCCGTGAGAATATAAAGCATCAAGGCTCGCTGGGTGGTGATTTCCGGGCGTAGCCATTGATAAAGCTTGGGCACTTCTTCCCATGGCAGAGCCGGATGGTTCTGCACTTTATGCCGCTGTTCGCCTAGAAGTTGCTTGGCATTGAGCACCGCATTGGAATTGACTTCTAATCCCATGGCCGCAGCGTGGTTTAAGACTGAGCCAAGGCGGTGTAATGCTTTCTTTGCTGTCGGGGCCTTGGAGTGCCAAATAGGCCTAAAGGCGCGCTCGATGTCTCGCTGATGAATTTCCTCCACCTTAAGATTGCCAAGAGCAGGCAGGACATACAACCTGAGTGGGGAATACCAACGGCCAGCTTTCCCATCACCTTTCAAACGACCTTTTATTGCTTCAAATGCCAAAGGGGCGATCTCGGCTAAAGTCAGTGCCGCACGCCCATGCAGGGCGTCGTTTTCCATACGGCGTTTCTCGTCCATCGGGTTTACTGGGTTACGACGATCATTCATCAGGTCTCGCCAGCGGTCACATTCAGACCGAGCGCGCGCCAACGAAAGCGATTGAATTGACCCAAGGCCCATTTCGTACCGTTGCTTGAGGTAGGTGTAGCGAAAAATCCAACTCCCTTTAGCACGCCCCTTGGCTGAATGCCCAGTGACAAGCAGATACAGCCCGGCACCGTCGGAATGCTTGCCGACACTTGCAGTATTCAGAATATTGGCTGTCAGTTTGCCCACTCAATCCATTCCCCACATATTCCCAAATTTCACGGTATACAGGGGGACAGTTTGGTGCAGTTTGAAACAGCATGCAAGGCTTAGTTGCTGAAATAACTGTGTCTATTCAGTAATATCGGGTCACGGTGGTACACATTGGGACATATACTTCGGTGCATCTCCTGGGCACCAGATAACTTTTCCCTAAGTCAACTAAAGTCAACAAAACAAGGGAAAAACAAGGGTTTTTGGCGTTTTCGAGTTAAGCTAATTACACCTAATTACACCCAAAGTTGACAATCATTTACGAACGAATTACGAACGAAGTCCTAAATTCAATTGTTTTGGTGAATTATGGCATCCTTTAAAAAGCTTAAATCTGGCCTGTGGCAAGCGCAAGTCGCAAGGCTTGGTGAACGCCGTTCTGATAGTTTCCCAACAAAACGAGAGGCCAAAGATTGGGCCGCCCGTCAAGAGTATCTGATTTTAAATGGTGATGTTCAGGCTGGATCAAGCACCTTGGGCGATGTTTTTGATAACCTTGGGCGATGTTTTTGATAGGTATGCACGGGAAGTTTCACCCAAAAAAAAGGGCGCGCGTTGGGAGCAAATCAGGCTTGAAAAGTTCAAGCGTGATCCAATGGCCAAAATCAAGCTGTCAGTTTTGCGCGCCTCTGATGTCGCTGATTGGCGCGAACGCCGGTTGCGGGATGTTTCGCCCGCCACTGTAAAGCGTGAAATGACATTAATGTCAGCGGTGTTCAGTGTTGCGCGCCGTGAATGGGAATTGATCACGATCAACCCGATGGCTGATGTGCGCAAGCCATCAGAGCCGCCGCCCCGTGACCGGCGTGTCTCTGATGATGAAATTGACAGCTTGCTTGCCGTGGCGGGCACAGATTTGAAGTTCATTTCAGCGCGCGTAATTCATCCCTTCCGCGCTAAGGTGTTCAGGGCTTGTTGGCGCAACCGCCACATACTGCCAAACCCTTGATATTCCTTTCTTCTACAATCATTGTAACAAATTCAAGATGTTAAACACAAACTGCCGCATAAATGATCGATTGTGCTGAACCTAAAAAGGCAAATATTAACAACTTATAAACAATTATCTGCAATATTTCTTTGTAGCGGTGCATTACCGGACAAAGTATCCGCACCAGAAACCCAATAGAACAATCCTTGACCCCACAAAGCCTTCTAAAGACAGCCTGTCGCGTGACGGCATGCAGCACAACCTCTCATGGTTTGCACCGCAAGTAACCTGTTGATTAGAAGTTTAGCCGCCAATTTCAAACAATGCGGCAGCACCTTGACCACCGCCTATACACATACTGACTACAGCGTATTGAATACCACGCCGTGCCCCTTCAATCAGAACATGACCCGCCATCCGTGCGCCGCTCATTCCATAAGGGTGGCCGATGGAAATTGCTCCTCCGTTGACGTTCAAGCGCTCATGTGGGATGGCAAGCCGATCACGACAGTAAATTAGCTGGGAAGCAAATGCCTCGTTGATCTCCCAAAGGCCAATATCGCCTACTGATAGGCCATGACGTTTCAACAAACGGGGGATGGCAAAAACCGGCCCTATCCCCATTTCATCGGGGGCACAGCCCGCCACGACCATGCCACGATAGGTTCCAAGCGGGGTAAGGCCGCGGCGTGCAACCTCATCCCGTTCCATGATAACACAGGCCGAGGCACCATCCGAAAGCTGGCTGGCATTGCCCGCCGTAATGCTTGTGCCTTCGCCCAGCACGGGGTTCAAACCCTGCAACCCTTTCAGGGTGGTTTGTGGACGGTTGCACTGGTCTGCGGTGAGCGTTACCGCCTGTTCGGATGTTTCACCACTGGCTTTATCAGCAACCAATTGCATCGCAGCCACGGGCACGATCTCGTCGGCAAAGTGGCCAGCCTGTTGGGCTTGCGCTGTGCGTCGCTGGCTCTCAAGTGCATATTCATCCTGAACCTCACGGCTGATATTATAGCGTTTCGCCACGGTTTCGGCAGTTTCAATCATCGGCATATAGAATTGTGAAGCCACGGACGGGTCTTTGTATCGGTAAGCGTTCCAATGCGTATTCTGCACGAGGGAAATACTGTCTAAACCGCCTGCCAACGCTACCTCAAGCCCTTCATTCACGATCTGGTTTGCTGCAATCGAAATTGCCGACAAACCCGAGGCGCATTGGCGATCCACGGTTGCGCCTGCGACACTATCGGGCAGACTAGCAGCCTGTGCAGCGTGGCGGGCAACATTGACGCCTGTTGTTCCTTGGGTCAAGGCGCAGCCAAGGGTTAAATCCTCAATCTCGCCCCCTTGCAGATTGGCACGCCTGACCGCCGCACGAATAGCATGGGCGGCAAGGCTAGGCCCCGCAAGATTGTTAAATGCCCCGCGGTAAGCTTTGGCAATCGGGGTTCGGGCGGTCGAAACAATAACAGCTTCGCGCATTGTTTTTCCTTTCACTACAGAGGTTCCAGTCCACACCAATTAGCGATAAACATCGCTGTGGCCTGCGTTATACGGCGCATTGAATCCAGATCGACGCGTTCGTTAAATCCATGAATAGCCTCGGCTTTTGGTCCATAAACCAGCGCTGGTGTATCCGCATAGAGGCCAAAGAAGCGTGCATCGGTGGTGGCTGTTATGGCGATTTTGTCCAGACCATGCCCGGTCACCAAATGATGGGCATCTTCAAGCGTTGCTATTGCCTGATCTGCCATTGCCGTTTTGTGTTCGGCAAGCGCATACCCTTCGGCGACAAATCCGTGATAGATGATTTCTGGCTGGCTATTGCGTAGAAAATCATTTGAGTGTGCGGCCTCCATTAATACGGCTTCGATTTCGCGCTTGGCCACGTCTATATCCTGTCCCGGAAACAATCCCATACGCACATCGAACACGCACCACGCGGGCACTGAACTGGTCCAGTCTCCGCCTTCTATTTTGCCGATATTTAGGTTGAGGGGGTGATGCACATGACCATATTCACTGTGACATTTCGCAGGTGCGTTCCAACGCTCTTCCATGTCATGCAAGGCGGCAATCAGGGGTATTGAGGCCTCGATCGCATTAGAGCCGCTGCCAGCATAGGCCACATGCACTGGAACGCCTTTCAAATGCACCTGAAACCACAATACACCAAGTTGAGCGACAACCAGATCTTCGGCGAAGGGTTCAGGGATGAGCACCGCATCGGCCTTATAACCACGCTGCAAACAGGCAAGGGCCCCGTTGCCTGTACATTCCTCTTCTACAACAGATTGGTAGTGTACATCAGCCGCAGGGGCGAAGCCGAGCGCGCGAAGGGCATCAAGTGCAAACAAGTTGGCGGCCAGCCCGGCTTTCATATCGCCTACGCCACGTCCATACATCCAGCCGTCGTCGATGCGTGGCTCAAAGGGCGGGGAATCCCACATATCCAGAGGACCCACCGGAACCACATCCACATGCCCGTTTAAAATAAGCGAGCGGCCGGTTTTCAGATGGCTGCGATGGCTGCCAACCACGTTGACCGCATCGTCATAATGGCCGATCACTGGCGAAAATCCGGGTAAATGCGCGATATCCTCGACGTTAACATTCCAGCGATCAACGTCAAACTTCCGTGCCTGCAACTCTGCTGCGATGAAATCCTGTGCGGACTGCTCATTTCCACGTGTAGAAGGGTGACTGGTAAGTTCGGCCAAAAACTCCATTTCGGAATCAAACAGGGCATCGACCGCCTTCAGAATTTCAGTTTTTTGGGATTCGTCCATTTTTTTACCAGTTCAGAAAGTTGGTATTTCGCCATTTGGTAGATGCAACCTGGTGCCAGTTTTGTTGATAATGTCATCCACATCAACGCCTTTAGCGATCTCGATCAAGTGAAGGCCATCCGGCGCAACATCGATCACTGCCAGATCGGTATAAATTCGGCTGACACAGGCCGCAGCGGTCAGAGGGAGCGTGCAATCCTGCACAATTTTTGGACACCCCTTCTTGTCGGTATGGGTGGTAATCACTGCGACCTTGCGTGCCTTTTGCGCCAACTCGATAGCACCGCCTGCGCCGGGTGTGAAAAAACCCGGGATCATCCAGTTCGCAAGATCCCCTTTGGCCGAAACTTGAAACGCGCCAAGCATCGTCAAATCCAGCCGCCCGCTGCGCACAATGGCAAAGGACACCGCGCTGTCAAAATACGCCGCACCCTTTACTGGTGTAACATAGGCTCCGCCAGCATCAATCAAGTTACGATCAGCAAGGCCATTGGCTGCCAAATATCCAACACCTGCAATCCCATTTTCCGAATGCAGGCAGACCGCAAAACCATCAGGCAGATAATTGGTGACCTGCGTTGGTAGGCCGATCCCCAGATTAACGATCATGCCGACCTCGATTTCTTGAGCGGCGCGGCGCAACATGCGTTCTTTAGCGTTTAACAACTCCATAGACCTCCGGTAAACTGGGCAAGGCAACCACGTGGTCAACAAATGGGCCCGGCGTGTGAACAGCGTCGGGCGGGATATGGCCGACGGGTAAAATCGTTTCGACCTCGGCGATTGTAAAATCAGCTGCCATGGCGATGAGCGGGTTGAAATTGCGGGCCGTGGCAGCGTAGACAAGATTGCCAAAACTGTCGGATTTTGCAGCATGGACCAAGGCGAAATCTGCCTGCAAAGCAGGTTCCAGCAAGCCGGTTTTGCCGCCAATCGTAATTTCGGTTTTACCTCTCGCCAAGTCAGTTCCCATGCCAATATCGGTGACAAATCCCATTGTTCCGGCACCCGCAACCCGAATGCGTTCTGCAAGGATACCTTGGGGGGAGAACTCGACCTTGATCTCGCCCTCGTTCATCATTTTTATGGCGCGCCCATTGAGGCCGATATGGCTGGTAATCAATTTTGCAACCTGACCGGCCTCTAGTAACCAATCCACGCCCATGCCGGTTTCGTTGGCATCGTTCTTGATGATGGTCAGGTTTTTGGGGCCCTGCCGCACCAATTCCTTGATTAAACAAAATGGAGTACCTGGCACGCCAAAACCACCAATCATCACGCTGGCCCCATCCCCGATTTTGGCGATGGCATGGCGTATTGCGATTGTTTTGTCAGGTAATGTCATGCGCGGTTCCGGTCCAGACCGGCTTCGATTGCAAACTGGTCCAACGCGTCTGTCAGGTTGGCCATAATTTCATCGATGCCATCAACGGTGATAATCAAAGGTGGGCAGATCAGGAAATGATCTCCCTCATATCCACCGCGGGTGCGGCGCGAATAGATGATCAACCCGCGATCATGGGCCAGATCGACCAACCGGTTAAAAGCATTCAGCTCTTTGGGCAGCGGCGCCATCGTCTGGCGATCAGAGACCATTTCAAATGCTAACAACAGCCCTTTGCCGCGCACGTCCCCGATAAACGGATAACGCTCCATCAATCCGGTCAGCTTTGCTTTGAGGACATCCCCCATTCGACCTGCGTTTGCGATCAAATTATCCCGCTGTAAAACCTCTAGCACCGCAACACCGGCCGCCGCCGCCAGTGGGTTGCCCGCATAGGTAAACCCGTGCAAAAACCCACCGGAACCCAGCACCGCATCCACGATTTCTGTTTTGGCCACCATCGCGCCCAGGGGCACGTAACCCGCTGCAAATCCTTTTGAAAGCGCAACAATATCGGGTGTAATCCCCCAATGCTCGGATGCAACAAACGCTCCGGTCCGCCCCGCCCCAGTCATGACCTCATCGTAGATTAACAAAATTCCGAATTCGTCACAGATTTCGCGGATACGGGCATAATAGCTGTCGGGCGCAACCAGTGCACCGGTCGAAGCGCCACCGATTGGTTCCATGATAAACCCGAGAACCGTTTGCGGGCCCTGCGCCATGATCTCGTCGCGCAGCATATTGGCGTATTTCAAACCACGCGCCTCGTGGCTTAGGTTATCCTGGTCCAGATAGCATGTTGGGGCCGGTATCTTTGGCATGTCACGCATCATTGGCAAAAACGGTTTGGCTAGCGGGTTATAGCCTGTCAGGGCAAGTGCCCCCAGTGAACATCCGTGATAGGATGGAAAGCGAGAAATAACCTTCCAACGCTTCTCTGCTCCTTGGGTGATTGCATATTGGCGGGCCAGCTTGATGGCACTTTCCACAGCCTCTGAGCCGCCGGAAACAAAGAACACCCGACCCAGACCGGCGGGCATCAGGTCTGCGGTCATGGTCGCCAATCGTTCAGCCGGTTCATTCTGGAAATGCAGACGATAGCCAAAGGTGGCCTTGTCCATTTGACGTTTCATCGCCTCAAGCACATAGGGGTTTGAGTGGCCAATATTGCTAACCATCGCCCCGCTGCTTCCATCAAGGTAGCGTTTACCGTTTACATCATAAAGATATATACCCTCGGCCCGATCCAGCATCGGACGGTTTGAATGCGACTGATAGAAAAGATTGGATTGAGGTTGATCCGTTATTTTGTTCACTTCTGTTATCCGTTCAGGTGTTTGCGCAGGAAGTTTTGTGTGCGTTCGTTTTTCGGGTTTTTAAAGATAATCTCGGGCGGGCCTTCTTCGACGACCACACCTTCGTCCATGAACAACACCCGGTCACAAACGCTTTCGGCGAACCCCATTTCATGGGTTACGATGATCATCGTCATGTGTTCCTCGGCCAGGGCTTTCATTACAAGGTTCACTTCTTCCACCAGTTCGGGATCAAGCGCTGAAGTAGCCTCATCAAACAGCATTACCTTGGGTTTCATCGCCAAGGCGCGGGCAATGGCGACACGCTGTTTTTGACCGCCAGACAATTGAGAGGGATAATAATCAATCCGTTCAGACATGCCGACCTTAGCAAGCTGTTCTTCAGCCAGCTTATCCGCATCCTTATCAGAAATACCTTTCAGCATCTTGGGGGCCAGCGTGATATTTTCGCGCACTGTCAGATGCGGAAACAGGTTGAAATGCTGAAACACCATGCCAATTTCCTGACGCACCTTATTGATATGCTTTTCATATTGGCGATGGGGCAGATCCTTGTTGACCTGCTTGTCCTCAAGCCAAATCTCGCCACCTGTCAGCGGGTCCAGATCATTGATGGCACGTAAAAGCGTGGACTTGCCCGATCCGCTAGGGCCGATAATGGCAACGATTTGCCCTTTGCTGACTTGCAGGCTGATGTCTTTCAGGACCTCTAGTGTACCATAACTTTTCTGGGCATGGCGGACATCTATAAACGGTTGTTCATTGGTCATGGTATTCTCCTGGTTTGGCTGGGCCTAACGTGCGACGGCGACACGTTTCTCAATTTTGCGCAATCCGTATTCCAGCCCAAGATTGATCACGTAATAGCAAGCAGCAGCCGCGATGTAGAATTCAAATGGGCGAAAGGTTTTGCTAATGGCAAGCTGTGAAGTCAGCGTCAGTTCGGCAACCCCGATCACTGAAACAAGTGCGGAGTCCTTAAGCAATGCAATCAAGTTGTTGCCAATCGGCGGGATCACGGTGCGAACGGCCTGGGGCACAATAATCTTGCGAATGGTCTGCCCGCGGCTCAGGCCAAGGGTGCGCGCACCTTCGTGCTGCCCCTTGTCAACCGCCAGAATGCCGGCCTGAATGATATCGGAATTGTAAACCGCATAATGCAACCCTAGTCCAATCACCCCTGCAACAAAGGCCGGCAGGTCAATGCCGATCTGGATCAGCCCGAAATAGATCAGGAACAATTGTAGCAGAAGCGGCGTTCCCATGAAAACAAAGGAAAAGGCGCGAAACGGATAACGGACTATCGCGGGGGCATAAAGCGCGATTACTGCCAGCAGGATGCCGCCGAAGAAGCTGATCACAGCAGACACAAGCATTATTGCGATGGTCCATAGAGATCCCAGCAAAAGAGCGTCGAAATATCCGGGAAGTACTGTGAAATCAAGACCCATGTCGGTCTCCTGTGTTGAGGTTTAAGCCGCTCATTTGATCTGTGCCCGTCGGTCAAGCCAGTTTATTCCCAACCCGGTGATATAAATTATCACCATGTAGATAATGCCCGCGAGGAAGAACATTTCGAACGGTTTATAGGTTGATCCGATGTAACGCTGGGCGGTATAGGTCAGCTCAACAACCGAGATTGCGGCGACAAGAGCGGTACCTTTGATCTGGGCGTTGATATTGACGCCAAGCGGGCGGATCATCAGACGGGCCGCTTGGGGCAGTATGACATAGCGCATTGTTTGCCATCCGCCCATTCCCAAGGTGCGGGACGCCTCTATCTGGCCTTTGTCCACCGCAATGATTGCCCCGCGAATAGTTTCGGTCATATACGCACCGATATTGACACCAAGGCCAATAACCCCGGCTTCAAACGCATCAAGTTGAATGCCGATTTGCGGACCGCCGAAATAAAGAATGAAAAGCTGGATCAATGCAGGTGTTCCACGGATCACGCTGACATAAGTAGCCCCTGCAAACCTTAGACTTGCCCAGCGTGAAAGTCGCGCGTAAGCCCCAAGTGCACCGCAGGCCAACCCCAGTATAATTGACAACACCGCAAGCTGGATGGTGACAAGTGCGGCTTCCAGAAAGTAGGGGTAGACGCGAAGTATGAGGTCAAAATCCATGTTTAAAGTCCCGTTTTCTAGTGGTGATCTTTGCGTTTCAGTATCGGCATTGCCCGAATTTCCTGAACAAGTTCAACCGTCGCGTTTACCGCAGCCTCTAGAAACAGGCGGCCGGTCTCGGCGTCGGCAACCGTGGGGTCACCCATGGTTCCATCCGGCGAAATCTCTGACCACCAGCGCACCAGGTTTGCAGGGCTGCCACCCGCCGCTAGATCGAGATTGAAGAATTTGCTGCCTGCATTGTGAAGGATTTGCTTCTCTGCCTTGTTCAAATCGACAAGTTCCGGGTGTAGATGCATATATATAGCTGCCTCGAATTCGCCCGCATGTGCGATCCCGCCGATTTCAGATTTACGCAACTCGTTGATGCGTTGGGAAATCAGGTTCCAGTAGGATGCCGAGACACAGATTATACCGGATTGAATAACTGTCTTACGCGCGGCAAGATCAAGGACCGGATGGTTTGAGCCATGCGAATTCAACAAAAGGATTCTGCGAAATCCATGATGCGCCAGCGATTTGGTCACATCGGTTATAAAACTAATGAGGGTTTCCGGTTCAATCCAGATCACACCGGGAAAGTCTTTGTGGTGCTCGTTGAACCCGTAAGGAATGGGCGGCATGACCAGAATGTCATCCGGAGCTTTTTTGGCGGCCCCCTCTGCCACGGCCATTCCAAGAACAGTGTCCGTGTCCAGCGGCATATGGGGCCCGTGATCTTCGGTCGCTGACACCGAAAGGATAACAACCCGATCTTTGTCAGCGTTGCGGACCTCATCAACCGTTAACTGGCCATAACTGGTTTTCATTATTTGATTCCATATTCAAGGATAACAATTGGGGTCTGGCGCAAAGAGGAGCGCCGGACCCCCTCATGGATCAGCGAATGTCGCCACCAACCCACTTTTGGGCAATGGTCAAGTAGGTGCCATCTGCCTGCATGGCTTCCAGCGCTTCTTGCATGGCGGAATGCAGTTCCGGGTTGCCTTTACGGATTGCAATGCCGGCACCAACGCTTTCCGTCACAAGATCCTGAATTTGTGCGATGTCACGCTCACTTGCCTTGGCGGCCAAAATGACAGCAATAGAATCGCCGATAATTGCTTCGACGCGTCCGTTTTCAAGCTCCAACAGCAACTCGGGCAGGCCTTTGTAGGTTTTGACGCTATAACCCTGTTCGCGCGCCCATTGTTCATGGGTCTCGCCCAACGTTACGCCAATCGTTACATCACCGAGCTGGGATACGCTGGTAACTTCGGACCCGGACATGGTGAAGATCGCGCGCATTGTCGAATAGTAAGGACCGACAAAATCTACAACCTGTTTGCGTTCTTCGGTGATCGACATAGAACCGACAATTGCATCATATTTGTTGGCAAGAAGTCCGCCGATAATACCATCCCATGCGGTTGTAACGATCTCAACCTCTAGGCCCATACGCTTGGCAATCTCGGAACCAACAGCCGGATCAAAACCGACAACTTCGTTTGATTCACTCACAAAGTTGAACGGAGGGTAAGCGCCCGTCATAGCGATGCGTATCACACCGTTTTCGCGCAATGTGTCGAGCTCTTCTGCAGCAGCAGTCTGTGCGCCGCCTATGCTCATCAGTGCGATAGAACCAGCCGCTACTGCCGATTTGATAAAGTTTCCCGTAATTGTCATTTTCTATGTCTCCCTGACGTGTTTGCGTGAGCGGAAGGACAAGAGCAACAACCCTAATCATTTGGATCTTCCCGCGTACAATTCCATTGCTTGCATAGCCATCAATCATTATGCAAATAAATAATCCAAATCCATATCATTAAGGAAATCTATGATGAAGCCCTATGAACAACGCTTTCCCTGGAATTTGGACTGGAACCTTCTGCGTACTTTCATTGTTGTGGTCGAACAGGGTGGTATAACTTTGGCCGCAGATTTTCTTGGTTTTAAGCAACCTACAATTAGCAGTGCTTTAAAACGATTGGAGGACTCCGTCGGGCACAGACTTGTCGATCGGCGGCCAAATCATTTCAGCGTCACACCATCTGGGAACAAGCTCTATGCTGAATGCAATTCCGTTTTCGGTGCAATTTCACAAATACCCGCTTTGCTTAGCGACATCGAAGACACCGTAACGGGACACATAACCATTGTCATGGCCAGTCATGTAGTGTCGCCTCACTTTGATGAAGTGCTTGAAAATTTTAATGAAAAACACCCAAATGTGACCTATTCGATTTCCGTTGCGGAGAGTTCGGAAGTTATAAGTCGTGTTGAACAAAACCGTGCAACAATGGGATTATGCCTTATACGCCAAAGGAGGCCACACTTGGAAACACGCGTATTATTCCGTGAATTTTTTGGACTGTACTGTGGGCCGAAACACCGCCTGTTTGGTAGAAAAGATATCCATTTGTCTGAATTGCAGGATGAAGCTTCGGTTTCGTTTCAAACAGATATCGAAAGTGGGCCACTTTATTGTGTTACCCAATTGCGCGAACAAGCCCTTATGAGGCCAGAACTTAAGGGCGTATCAGCAAATTTACCCGAAGTGCGCCGTATGATCATATCCAATATCGGCATTGGGGCCCTTCCGGTTCATGTTGCAAATAAAGATGTGACACTTGGAAGCCTATGGCAACTCCCTCCCTACAAAAAACTGCCGACCGTTGATATTTGCTTGATCACCAACCCAAAAAGAAGCCAAAATCCAGCGGAGCAAGCATTGAAAAGAATGCTGGATTCATTCTTGGACAAGACACCTCGAGAGATTAGAACCTACAGATAAGTCATTTCGCTGCTCAGGTTAATATGCCGTTCCTTGGTGTACGGGCAGATCTCTATGGGGTGTTGGGCACAGATTTGAATCAAATCTGTGTGACGTCAGCGCTTGTGGTTCCAACTAGGGCAATTTGATATGAGTGTGTTTCTGGCTCATTA
>JAHRVG010000141.1 GCA_019090795.1 Paracoccaceae bacterium
CAGGCGATGATAAAATTACAGGTCATAAAGCTGTGGCCATGAATGACTTTGTCGCTACCGGTGCGGGTGCGGATGTGATCACCCTGTGGGCCGGTGGGTCGGATCACGTTAAAGGCGGGGCTGGTTCGGACCGGCTGAAACTGACCTACAGTATCGCCACCAACGATGTATGGCTGAATGATCTGGTCGACGATGGCACCGGCAGCTATTCCGGTACTTTTAATGGCTTGGGCAGCAATGATTTGAGCTTTGCCGGTATCGAACACTTTACCTTTATTGATAATTCCGGTGGCAATGACATTATTAACACCGGCAATGGCAGGGACGTTCTGAAAGGTGGCGGCGGCAATGATACCCTCAATAGTGGCGATGGCGGTGACAAGCTTTGGGGACAGGATGGAAACGATGTTCTGAGAGGTGGGGGCGGCAACGACCGGATGTACGGTGGCGCGGGCAACGATACGCTTGAGGGCGGCGTTGGCAAAGATCAGCTGTCAGGTGAATTGGGCGATGACGTTCTGACCGGTGGCGGTTGGGCTGATGTGTTCATTTTCAACGGGGCTGTGAATGAAGGCGCAGACCTGATCACCGACTTTCGAAACCGCGTCGATATCATCCGGATTGAAGGTGTGGAGTTCACCGATCTGGAGATTGTTTCCAGCAATGCCGGTGCGGATACTCAGATTACGGTGGATGGCGGCACGGTCATTACGCTGGAAGGCATCAGTGTTGGCACCATCCATGCCAACGACTTTGACTTTGTCTAACGCCATTTGGTGTTGGATATGCGCAGGCCCGTCTTTTCTGGCGGGCCTGTTGTTAAATTGAGGCGCTTACAGCGCCAATCCATTTGAGCGCTTCGCGCGGGTACCGCCTCGATTAGGGGATATTTATTACAAAGCCGAATTGGAAAGAGTTAGGCCAGATCTTTGGGTTTGACGAATTGGATAAAACGGGCGGTGGTTGCGCTCAGGGGGGGCCAGTTTCCCGAGAGTTCGAACCGGGCGATGGCAGCGGTAGGGAATTTTTGCAACGCGCGGGCACAATCTGCTGACAGGGGTGGCGTTGCCAGTTGTGCGGTCAACATGCCGATTGTGGGTTCGTGGTTAATCACCAGTAGGGTCTGGATTGATTTCTTGGTGTTTCGAATATGGGCCAGCAGGTAATCAGGGTTTGTCATATACAGGTTTTGCAGCGGTTTAGCGCTTGGGGGCGCGGCAAGTTTTGCGCGCACATGGCCCCATGTTTGCTGTACCCGTTTGGCCGATGACAGCAGCACGGCATCGGGTTCAAGATTGTTCTGTACCAACCATTTCCCCATGCGTTTGGCAGCGTCATGGCCTCGATCTGACAAAGGACGGTCATGATCGGGGCAGAACAGATCGTTCCAATCCGATTTGGCATGACGCATGAGCAGCAGTGTTTTCATGGTTCGAGTATGGGGTAAAAACTCAGCGGTGGAAATAGCGCATGTGGTGGGCTGATTGGGTATCTGGCCGCTTTGGGCTGATCGGGCAGGCGCGCCGTGCGACACAGCCATGTTCAAGGCAGGATTGCCCGTCCGGGCTGTCAAGATGGTCATGGCAGGCGCTAGTGACGTATCCGTCAGGGCCAAGGGCATTGACGGGGCAGGCCGTTTTGCAGGGCTGGGAGGCGCAGTTATCGCAAGGGCTTTGCCGTGGTGGCTTGGGGAGGTTGAGTTGATGGCCAAAGATGAGGGCGCCGCGAAAGGAAATCATCAGGCCCATGGTGTCATGTACCAACATGCCCGCGGGGGAGGACCAGCAGCGGCCCGAGCTTAGTGCCCAGTTCAGGAAGGGCGCATAGGGTGGGCCGCCAAAAGGCAGGGATGGTTCGGCCCCTAAGTTTTGGGCCAGCGTCTTGATGACGCGGGTAGACCAGCGGTCTATGGGGTCGGGCTGATTATCCTTGGCCTCTGGGCTGGTGCTGAAGATGGGCCAGAAATCATCGGCGGGGCCAAGCAGCAGGGTGGTTTTCCCCGTATCGTGAAACCCACCCAATATTTGCATCCCGAAGGGGGCCGCAGCTGCTTTGACTTTGGCATAGCTCATTTGTTGCGAAACGGAAGCAGCAGGTTCCATGTCAGGCGGGCCGGGCGCGTGTCTTGCCAGCGCAGGCCAATGGCCATGTCGTCGTGCCCCTCGGCGGGTTGGGCGATGTACGTGCCAAACATCCGGTCCCAGATCGACAATGAGAAGCCGTAGTTGCTGTCATGTTCCGCGCGGTGCACAGAGTGATGTACCCGGTGCATGTCTGGGGTGACCAGCAATAGGCGGATTTTGCGATCCAGTGGCAGGGGCAGTTTCATATTGGCGTGGTTGAACATGGCGCTGCCGTTGAGGATGATTTCGAACAGGATCACCGCAAGGGCAGAGGCCCCAAGCAGATAGACCGCGCCGATTTTCAGTAACATCGACAGGGCAATCTCAATCGGGTGAAAACGGATAGCGGTGGTGACATCCATGTCGATGTCAGCGTGATGCACTTGGTGCAGTCGCCACAGCAGCGGAATTTTATGAGTGATCAGATGCTGGCCCCAGATCAGGAAATCGAGGATCAGCATGGCTAGAACCACCTCTAGCCAGAGCGGCAGAGCCAGCATATTAAAAAGGCCCCATCCCTTGGTGCTCGCATCCAGTGCTGCGCCAACAGCAAGCAACGGAATGACCAGCGCCACTAGCTTGAGGGTGCCCGTATTCAATAGCACCAGCCCCCAGTTGTTGATCCAGCGTTTGCTTTTGCTCTCGCTCAGGGGGCGGCGTGGGATCAGAGTTTCGATCAGGGCGAGCAGGGCAAACAGCCCGAGAAACACGGATAGGCGGATGAGGGATTCATTTTCCATTGGGAACTCCTAGGCGCGGATCATACTGCCTGCGCCATATGTGGTGAACAGTTCCAGCAGACATGCGTTATCCTGACGGCCATTCATAATCACAACTGCGCGTACGCCACCATTTACCGCATCCAGTGCGGTTTGGGTTTTGGGGATCATGCCACCGGCAATAACGCCGTCTTTGGTCATTTTGACCACTTGTTCGGCGGTCAGTTCTGTAACCACGTCACCTTCGGCGTCTTTGACCCCGTCCACATCGGTAAGCAGCAACAGGCGGTCTGCATTCAACCCTGCCGCAATTGCGCCCGCTGCTGTGTCGCCGTTTACGTTAAACGTTTCGCCATTTTCGCCCGCGCCAAGGGGGGCAATCACCGGTATAAAGCCGCTGTTGAATAGGGTTTTGATCAGATTGGCATTTACCGTGACCGGCTCACCCACAAGGCCCAGGTCGCCCTCTGCCTGTTTGCACATCAGCAGATCGGCGTCTTTACCGGAAATTCCGACCGCACGGCCACCTTGTTGATTGATGGCTTGAACAATGGTTTTATTGACTTTGCCGGACAGAACCATTTCGACCACTTCTACCGTGGCTGCGTCGCTGACCCGCTTGCCCCCGCGAAATTCTGATTTGATGCCCAGCTTTTCCAGCATCGCGTTGATCGCAGGCCCACCTCCGTGCACGATTACGGGATGCAGGTTGCATTGCTGCATCATCAGCACATCGCGGGCGAAACTGGCCATCGCCTCGGGGCTGGACATAGCGTGGCCACCCAGTTTGATCACGATAATTGAACCGTCATGGCGGCGGATGTGGGGCAGCGCGTCATTCAGGACTTTGGCGGTGAGCATTGAATCGCGGTGCATGGCTTTGGATTTCTCCATCGGGGTGGTCTCCGGTTGCGTTGATCCTTGAATAGCGCTTTGCAGCGTGCGCGCCAAGGGCTAGATAGGGGGGAACAGGAGTATTGCCAATGTCCAACGGAACCCATCAAAAAACCTTGTTGCTGACGGGGGCCAGTCGCGGCATCGGCCATGCGACGGTCAAGAAGTTCAGCGCCGAGGGCTGGCGGGTGCTGACCTGTTCGCGGCATGCATTTTCGCCCCATTGTCCCTGGCCCGGTGGTGAGGAGAATCATATTCAACTGGATCTTTCCAGCCCGCAAAGCACAATTGATGCGGTTCAGGATATTCGCGCCCGCCTCAAGGGGGGGCAGCTGGATGCGCTGGTGAATAACGCAGGGATTTCACCAAAGGGGCCAGAGGGCGAGAGGCTGACCACGCTGACCACGGACCTGTATGACTGGGGGCAGGTGTTCCATGTGAATTTCTTTGCCTCTGTAGTTCTGGCGCGGGGGCTGCAAGAAGAACTGAAAGCAGCCAAGGGCGCGGTGGTGAATGTCACCTCGATTGCCGGATCGCGGGTGCATCCGTTTGCAGGGGCGGCCTATGCCACGTCCAAGGCGGCGTTGGCGGCTTTGACACGGGAAATGGCCTATGATTTTGGGCCTTTGGGGGTGCGGGTAAATGCCATTGCACCCGGAGAAGTGGAGACAAGTATCCTCAGCCCCGGCACTGAAAAGATCGTTGAAAAACTACCCTTGCAACGCCTTGGCCAGCCCGAAGAAGTGGCGGATGTGATTTATTTCCTGTGTTCAGGTGCCAGTTCTTATGTGTCCGGCACCGAGATTGAGGTGAACGGCGCGCAGCACGTTTGATGGGGGCAAGCAATCGGTTTGCTACCCTGCCACAACGTCCTGACGTTGCACGCCCAGACCCTCGATCCCCAGCTCCATCCGATCTCCGGGCTTGAGGAAGGTTTGTGGGTTTTGCCCCATGCCAACACCGGGCGGGGTGCCGGTTGCGATGATATCTCCGGGGTGCAGGCTCATGAATTGCGACAGATGGGCGATCACATGGGCAACGCCGAAATGCATGGTATTGGTGGATCCGTCCTGATAGCGATGGCCGTTGACCTTTAGGTACATCGGCAAGTTTTGCGGGTCTGGAACAGCGTCGCGGGTAACAAGCCACGGGCCAACGGGGCCAAATGTATCGCAGGATTTGCCTTTGACCCATTGACCGGAGCGATGGATTTGGAAATCGCGTTCTGACAGATCGTTAACGATGCAATAACCGGCGATATGCTCCAGTGCCTCGGTTTCCTCAATGTATTTGCAATGTTTGCCGATCACCACGCCCAGCTCGACCTCCCAATCCGATTTGACCGAAGTGCGGGGGATTTCCACGGTATCATTGGGGCCGATGATTGCCGAGGTCGCCTTGGAGAAGATAATTGGCTCTTGTGGTAGCTCCATGCCTGCTTCGGCGGCGTGATCGGCGTAATTCAGGCCAACGCAGATGAATTTGCCTACGTTGCCGACACAAGGCCCAAGACGAGGATCACCTTGCACCAGCGGCAGGTCTTTGGGATTCAGGGTGCGAATGCGGGTCAGGGTCTCGTCGCTGAGGTTCGTACCGGAAACGTCAGTAATGACACCGGAAAGATCCCGGATATTGCCCTCGTCGTCTAGAATTCCGGGTTTCTCTTGGCCCACGGGCCCAAAACGCAAAAGCTTCATGGTGTAATTCCTTGTCAATTGGCCCAACTGCCGCTTGGGGGCAGGTTGTTTCATGCTATGCTTGCACCTCATTGTACCCAAAGAACAGGAAAATCCATGCGCGACACTATTGTTATCCTCGGAGTGTTCGTTGCAGACACCAGTTACCGCGCGGATCGTGCGCCGCGTATGGGCGAAACCATCCTTGGCAACAGTTTTGCGCTGGGGCCGGGGGGCAAGGG
>JAHRVG010000010.1 GCA_019090795.1 Paracoccaceae bacterium
ACCACTGAGATCTACACCCTAGAGTTCGTCGGCAGCGTCAGATGTGTATAAGAGACAGTATCAATGTAGGTGTCGTCCGGCGCGCCTTTTTCTGCATGTTTGAGAACACGCTTGTCACCTGTCGCCTCGAAGGCCTCATTGATCTGGCCAATATCCAGCGTCATGCGCCGGATGGTGCCGTCGCCCGAAAGGGTTGTCCAATCGTTGATTGTGGCCTCATCCATGTTCAATTCATGGGTTGGCCCCCGATTGGCCGCATCGTTGTTCAATCCACCAAGTTCCAGAATACGCGCCACTTTGATGCTGGAGCGCACGATCGAATCGTCAATAATCATAACGGTTACAGTCGCGCCCGAAATAATATCAATATCATGGCCCGACCCACCCGCCGCAGCCTCGGCAACGATATCAAGGCCTTGATAACTCTCGGTCATAGCCTTGATTTTGCTGTTGGGAATGCCGATCAGAACGATCGGTTCAGAGTGCTTGACCAGCTCGGCACTCAGCAGCTTGCCGTCATTATCCATCGCCACCATGACGTGAATTGGCTTGCCCGAATATCCGGTGGTACTAACAAAATCCGAGGTGATATACGCATGCCCCAGTACCTCAGTGCCCTTAAGCACCGGCACCACCGGCAAGGCCTCCAGCATTGCGCCATAAGCCGTCGCGCCAGTGACCAATTCGCTGGCGGGTACTTTCTTGAGGAACTTGTTCAGGACTGGTGCAGATTGCGCAACGGCCATTCCGCTGAGCACCAGCAAAGCGGCGATCAAACGCAAGAAAGACAGAAGTATTTGGGGGGAGTTGGGCTTCAGGAACATGGGATACCCCATGTGTTTGAAACCGCCCGTGCCAGCGGCAAAGCAGGCAAAGAGTGCGTTGTCATATTATTCTCTGTGTTCGGGACCGGAGGTCCGCGGCATGCGGACCAAAACTGTTCAGGCGCTCTCGGGTTAACAATGAGTGCTGCCGCAAAGTTGATTTTAGTAAAAGCAAGCAGATTCTGCCCCGTTACCTGTGGCGAAAACGCCCCGTAAACGGTGTTGAACGGCACCAGACAAAAAGGACAATGTGTGCAGTCAGCTTCGTGCTCTGGGGGTTGGGAATCGCCGGTGAAGGCACCAGCCTCCAACTGTATGAAAGAAGCACCGGTTTCGCCGCAAATTTCAATCCAGCCAGCAGAAGGACCGCTAGAAAAGCTTGCAGCCACCGGCAGCATTTGGGCGACCAGTAAAACAACCGAGACAAAAACACTAAAAAGCTGCGCAACACCGCGATTGCGGGCGCGCCTTTTTCCGAGGTGTTGTGTCAGGTTTTGAGGATTCATTTACTTGAGGACTACTTGAGGTGCAGATTAGCTTGCTTTGTCCGTTTTCATATACCGGCTACTGCATGCCATCCTTGATCATGATCAAGTAGCGGAATGAAAAAGAATGTGATCAATCAGATATTCAGCGCCTGCCTTCTGCTTCGTCGATCAACCTGCGCACCCAACGCGCGGTGACCCAACTGCCGGGAATGGCGAACAACAGCCCCAGAAGGATTGAGGTAACGGGTGACGGCCCCGTAACCCCGATGGCTTGTACAAGCAAACCCAGCATGAAAAGATTGATTGCCAAAGCCCCGGCAACAAAAACATAGAGCAGCAGCGCCAGCTTCCACAACGGCCATGGGCGACCCGAACCCTTTGACGAAATATTCAAACGCTTGTCCTTTACCGTCGAAAAACTCTGAGTTCACTTTTATTTTACCTGCTTTTCACATCCTTGACTATGGTCAAGGCCGCGCACATTTGCCCGTGTTTACTGAACGCACCTGAAACGACTCCGAAAAGGAGAGCGCAATGCGCGAAGTCATGACTAAAAGCATGGCCCGTAACATTTTCTATGGGGGATCACTGTTCTTCATTGTAATTTTTATTGGCCTTACGATCAATAGCCACCGCTATATCGTAAATACTTCTTCCAATAGCGACCAGCTGACCGAAAGTGTCGTTGCTGGCAAACGGCTGTGGGAAAAACACGTTTGTATCAACTGCCACACCATTCTGGGCGAAGGCGCATACTATGCACCCGAACTCGGCAATGTCATGGCACGCTGGGGGGTTCTGGATGATCCAGAAGACGCCTTTGATACACTGAAATCATGGATGGAGGCCCAACCCTCCGGCATTGAAGGGCGTCGCCAGATGCCGAATTTCGACCTAAGTGACGAAGAAATTCGCCAATTGGCCGATTTCCTGATGTGGACCAACCGCATTGATACACAGGGCTGGCCGCCCAATGATGCAGGTTAAGGGAGGGATAAAACGATGAAATATCAATCACAAAAAATCGCCTATGCCTATTTTCTGGTAGCGATGGGCCTTTTTGCCATTCAGGTTCTGGGTGGATTGCTGGCAGGCTGGATTTACGTCATGCCAAACACGTTATCCGAACTGATGCCGTTCAACATTGTTCGCATGCTGCACACCAACAGTCTGGTTGTCTGGCTGCTGCTGGGTTTCTTTGGCGCAGCCTATTTTCTAATACCAGAAGAGGCCGAACGCGAAATCTACTCGGTCAAGCTGGCCTATCTGCAACTGATCATTCTGGTTGTTGGCACGCTGGGCGTGGTCCTGACCTATACTTTCAACCTGTTTGAGGGTAACTGGTTTCTGGGCAAAGAGGGGCGCGAGTTCCTTGAGCAACCGATCTGGGTCAAAGTAGGCATCGTTGTTGCCGCGCTGATCTTCTTGTTCAACGTCTCAATGACCGTATTGCAAGGCAAGAAAACCGCAATCACCAACATCCTGTTGCTGGGTCTCTGGGGGCTGGCGCTGTTGTTCCTGTTCTCCTTTTACAACTCGCACAACCTGTCGATTGACAAGGTTTACTGGTGGTTTGTAATTCACCTCTGGGTTGAGGGCGTATGGGAGTTGATCATGGCCTCTATTCTGGCCTATCTGATGCTGAAACTGACCGGTGTTGACCGCGAGATCGTCGAGAAATGGCTCTATGTCATTGTTGCCTCGGCGCTGTTCTCGGGTATCCTTGGCACTGGCCACCACTTCTTCTGGATCGGCACCCCCGGTTACTGGCAGTGGATCGGCTCGATCTTCTCGGCGCTTGAGGTTATTCCGTTCTTTGGCATGATGTCATTTGCCTTTGTGATGGTCTGGAAAGGCCGCCGCGATCATCCGAACAAAGCAGCGCTGCTGTGGTCGCTCGGTTGTGCAACGCTGGCGTTCTTTGGCGCAGGCGTCTGGGGCTTTATGCACACATTGCACGGGGTTAACTACTATACCCACGGCACCCAGATCACAGCGGCCCACGGCCACTTGGCGTTCTTCGGGGCCTATGTATCGCTGAACATCGCGATCATGAGCTATGCCTTGCCGATCCTGAAAAACCGTGATCCCTATAATCAGGTGCTGAACATGGCGTCCTTCTGGCTGATGTCCGGTGGTATGGTCTTCATGACCTTCGTGCTGACATTTGCGGGCACTGTCCAGACCCACCTGCAACGGGTCAACGGCGAAGACTTTATGGCCGTACAGGACCAGTTGCAAATCTTCTACTGGATGCGCTTTGGTGCCGGTGTTGCTGTGGTACTTGGGGTCTTCTTGTTCATCTACGCTATGCTGGTGCCCCGTAAGGAAATCATCAGTTCCAGCAGCGTTGCAGCGGAGTGATGCAGATGGATGGTTCACAACAAATGGAGGGGGCTTCGGCCCCCTTCTACCTTGCTCAAAGTGATGAGTGCGAAATTTTTCAAGCAGCCAGCGCTAATAACCTGCCGCTGCTGCTCAAGGGGCCAACGGGCTGTGGCAAGACCCGTTTCGTTGGCCATATGGCGGCCCGTCTGGGGCGCCCCCTGTACACAATCGCCTGTCATGACGACCTGTCAGCGGCCGATCTGATCGGGCGATACCTGCTGAAGGGCGGCGAAACTGTCTGGGTCGATGGCCCCCTAACCCGCGCCGTGCGCGAGGGGGCAATCTGTTATCTGGACGAAGTCGTCGAGGCGCGCAAAGACGTCACCGTGGTGCTGCACCCGCTGACGGATGACCGGCGTATTCTGCCGATTGACCGCACCGGCGAGGAACTGCACGCGGCTGACGGCTTTATGCTGGTGGCGTCCTATAACCCCGGATACCAGAATATCCTCAAAACCCTGAAACCCTCGACCCGGCAACGGTTTGTGTCGCTCAGCTTTGATTTTCCCCCTGCCGATCAAGAGGTGCAAATCGTCGCCAACGAGAGCGGGCTTGATGCGGAACGCGTCAAACCGCTGGTCCGATTGGCAGGCAAGCTGCGGGCGTTGAAAGGTCAAGACCTTGAGGAAGGGGTTTCAACCCGTCTGATCGTCTACACCGCCACACTGATTGCCCAAGGCATGCCAGTTGAACGCGCGGTGCTGGCGGCAATGGTCGAACCGCTGACCGACGACGAGGATGTGAAACGCGGGCTCCTGGATCTTGTTATGGCTGTCTTCGGGTGAGGCACAGCAATGACTAAGATCAACTTTGAGCCATGGGAACCCGAAGAGACTGTCGGGAAACTGTGGCACTCCCTCGCCAGCCGTCTGGATGCGCCACAAGCGCATGAAGGAGCCGCTGTCGACCTCTCTGAGGTCGTCGGGCGGCTGGCAACCTTTTTTCGCGGGCTGGGGGGCGAAGCGTCGGTAGAAATCCGCGCCGCCGCAGACCAGATCAGCCGACACCGGCTGTCTTTTCTGCGTCGCCTTGGGGCCGAGGCTGAATACAGTCCACGGGCCTCGTTTGACGGTGAGGTTCTGCGCCTGCCCGCGCGTCTGGCCGTGTTTCCGGGGCGCGAGGCCAATGGTGCCTTGTATCTTTGGTTGACCGCCGCCGTGGCCCACGCGGATTCTTTTGAGGAAGATAACGACCCCTTACACGCCGATCTGCGTGCCCTGCATGTGGCCGACCGGATGACCCAAGCCGCGCTGGCCAATGCGCCGGGGTTGCAAAAACTGCTCGGAGCGCTGGCCGGGGGCTGTCTTGCCTTGCGCACCACCCCTCACAGGCCCGCAACCGAACAGGCGGTTGAATCAGTGGTGCGGCATCTGCTGGGCGAGGATACCGCGCTGGATGCACGTGCAAGCGACTATCTTGAGCGCGTACGCGCCGCAAATTTCACCGATCTTGCAGCCCCACGCAACTATCGCCCTTTTCGCCCTGTTCCTATCTGGCCTGACCTAAGCGCCCTGACATTTAGTGCCGGCGCCGAGGCCGAGACCCGCGAAACCGGCGGCCCGCCTGAAGAAGGCAAAGAAGGCGTGCACCGCGCGCGGCGTCGCAAATCCGATCAGGCAGAACGTCAAGACAGCCTGATCCTGCATAAATTCGAGGCCATTCTCAGCTGGGCGGAATTCCTCAACCTGAACCGCCGTGTGGATGACGACGACAATGAGGACGCCAAAAAGGCCGCTGACGACCAAGAGGAAATCGGACTTGGGCAAATCTCCAAAGCCCCGGCCACGCGCCTGAAACTACACCTTGATCTGGCCCCCGAAGACGTGGACCGAGAGAAAATCGCCGGAAAGTTTATCTATCCCGAATGGGATGTGCGCAGCGGACAATACCTGCCCGATCACTGCTGCGTTCTGGACACAGTGGCCGAGGTGCGCGACGATATACCACCGGTACTCGACGACCCCCGCGCCTTTCGCCGCATCCGCGCTGTGCGCCGCCAATTTGAGGCATTGCGCCCCGGTCGCGTGATGTTATCGGGCCAGCAAGACGGCGAAGAGCTGGACATGGAGGCCGCCGTGCGCGCGCAGGTTGATCTGCTGGCAACCGGCGAGAGCACCACCCGCATCTGGCGCCAATCGCGCCCGCAAGCGCGCGATCTGGCGGTATCAATCCTGCTGGATGTGTCCCGTTCCACCGAAAGCGCCGTAACCGGACGTTCTGTGATTGACATCGAGCGCGAAGCCCTGACCGCACTGGCACAGGGTCTGGATGCTTGCGGCGATGATTTTGCCATCAACGCTTTCTCCTCGCTCAAACGCAACCGCGTCTACCTGTCGCGCTGCAAGGATTTCGACGAACCCATGGGCGCAACCATTGAGGCCCGCATCGCCAGCCTGCGCCCCGGTTTTTACACCCGCGTTGGCGCTGCAATCCGCCATGTTTCTGTCGATCTGGCAGCGCAAGCCCGCAAGCGGCGGCTCTTGCTGGTAATTACCGATGGCAAACCAAATGATCTGGACCATTATGAGGGTCGCCACGGCATTGAGGACACCCGCAAAGCCGTGCTTGAGGCCCGCCGCGCAGGTCACGCTGTATTCGGTATCACCATTGACGCTAAGGGCAAAAGCTGGTTCCCGCGCATGTTCGGCCAAGGCGGTTTCGCCGTCATTGCCAACCCGGATCATCTGACCACCGCCCTGCCCGACATCTATCGCCATCTGGTGGGGGGATGAGCAGCACCGCCGAAGAACACCCGCTGGATCAACTGCCCGGCGATCTGATGATGTGGGTGCTGATCGTCAGCGAGTTGCTGGTGTTTGGCGCGGGCCTGCTGGCGTTTCTTGCGGTGCGGATTACCGATCCTGTCGGCTTTGGTGCTGCACAAGATATGTTGAGCCGAACTGCAGCGGGCGTGAACACCATTGTGCTGATTACCAGCGGTTTTCTGGCAGCACTGGCCACGCGGACGGCGGCAAGGGGTGCCGCCAGGCACAGCCGTCTGTTGTTGTCCTCGGCAGCCTTGCTCGGGGCGGTGTTTCTAGTGGTGAAAGGAGCAGAATTCGCCGATAAAGCAGCGCTCGGCATCACCACAGACAGCCACCCGTTTTTCATGTTCTACTACCTGCTGACCGGCTTTCACGCCGCCCATGTGGTTGCAGGCATTGTCATCCTTGGCCTTGTCGGCTGGCGCGCCCAGCCCCGCAGTGTCGAAGTGGGCGTCGCGTTCTGGCACATGGTGGATCTGGTCTGGGTTCTGCTTTTCCCGATCATCTATTTGCTGAGGTGACGCGGTGACAAACAACATTTTAATACGCGCATGGATCTGGCTGCTGGTCCTAAGCATCGGCAGCACCGGTGCCGCAATAGCGATCACAACCGGAAACTGGGTGACCCTGGCCGGTTGCCTGATACTGGTCTTTGCATGGGCCAAAGCGCGGATTATTCTGGCGGATTACCTAGGGCTGGCACAGGCCCCATTCTGGCGGCGCGGTTTCAATCTGGTGCTGGGCCTGTTCATTCTGGTTGCACTGGGTTTATTCCTGATCCCCATGCTGTAGCGGTTATTCCTCATCCACTTGCGCAAAAATGCGCAGCTTTTCAGTGTCGCTTATTTCTGCGTGATTCTTGTTCACCGTAACCCCCACCTTGCGCAGGTTGCCAAAAGCCCGCGACAGGCTTTCGGGCTTCATTCCCAACCGCGCCGCGATCAGTACCTTGTCATAGGGCAAGGTAACGGTACAATTCAAACATCCCGGTTTACACATGCTGTACAAAAACTGCGCCACCCGTTGCGCCGCTGACTGCGCTTTGATTTGCTCTACTTGCAGAACCAAAGAATGCAGGTGGGAAAACGTCGCGGCCAGAATCGACAAGCACATATCCGGCTCTTTGCGCATCATATCCATGTAGTTCTGCGCCGAAATCCGGAACAGCTTGCAACTGGTGGTGGCCTCGGCGCTGACCGGATAACAATCGCCGCGAAAGGCAACAGCCTCGCCAAAGCTATGTCCCTTGGTGAACACCTCCACAACCGCCTCGGCCCCGTTCATCGCGGTGCGGTAAAGCTTTACCCAGCCTGAAATAACAATGTAGATCGTGGTGGCATCATCGCCTTGCATAAAAATAGTCTCGCCCCGCTCAAAACGCCTGACGCTAGAGGAAGACAGCACCCGCAACACAGTTTCCTCGGGTACATTCGACAGCAGAATCGATTTTTTGGCGATTTCAATGTATTCGGGTTTCATAACAATTTACCTTTGGAGCAACCAAGTAACTCCAGCTATACAGCCCTCAATGACCAGAAGGAAAGGGTAATGAATCTCCGGCACTGGCCATGATGCAGCGTACGCAAGGTTAACCGCATCTTTGGGCATTTGCGGGTATACCAGCCACGACGTCAAAATGTGGTTGCTGGTTCTGATAGCCTGACACGGCAAAAGAACCGCCGAAATACCGCTCGATCATAAGGGGTTTAACCCCGAGGTAGCAGGGATTGGCACCCCTGAAAGGCACAAACCGCACAGGTGGGCCCACCTATCTATTCACGAGAAACCGATCTGTATTCCCCTGCTGGCCGATGGCCATGCGGGGCACAGGTGTGTGGGGTGGGGGAATACGCTAGGACAGCGCCTGACCTTCGGCAGGCACTACACCGTTATTGGCATGGCATGGGGGCTCCGCAAAATGGAGCGTTGCGTTTAAATGCATCGTTGCAAAAGCGCCTTCCCGGGGGGAAGGTCAGGCGCTGCCCGACGGTGCGGGCGGGCGTGGTGGTGGAAGGGGAGTGCTGCTAAATTGACAACCACAAACTGAGTAAATTGTTTGCGTGTTTGAAATTATCAAGTTGATCCTCAAAGCCAGCGTCACTTTTTCCACCATGAAAGAGATTGTTCCGAAGACGAAAGGTTATCCACAATAAACCCAAGACTTTCTGGTTAGGATCAGTTGCGCTTAATCCAGTTTCTATTGTCGATTTTGTATTTGCTATAGTCTTCTTAGCTTGCTGCGTCCCTAATAATGCCTCAAGTCTTGTCTGGGCATCCTTTCCGGTAGAATAGCGGTTTTTGAAATATTCAAATGAAATTGTTGCGCATGAATTTTTGCCAAATATTTCCAATATTTCCGGTCGTTCGCTAAATTTTTTTAAAGAGGCCAGTTCCGCTTTCTTATTGAGATAATTCCACTCGAATACAGGCCATAGCCACATAAATAAGTTAACTTCATCCAGTATTTCGCCATTTAGGCTTTGGTAATTAGTTATGAATTTGCTTAAAATATTATTAGTTTTCTGGTCCATTCGATTGGTCCTGACTTCTGCATACACCCAACTCGTCCCCTCCTAAAAACGATCCCCCGGATCGTTTTCTTAACGGAGGCGACCCCACAAATCATACTCACTGGCCTCATCCACCTCAACCTCGACGATATCCCCAGCGGTCAGCCCCTCAAACCCCTCGTCAATGAACAGGTTGCCGTCGATCTCTGGCGCGTCGGCCATGGTGCGGCAGGTGGCGCAGTCGGCGTCCACCTCATCTACAATCACCGACAGGCGTGTCCCCACCTTGGCCGCCAGCTTGGCCTCGGATATCCGCTGTGATTTCTCCATAAACCGGTTCCAGCGGTCCTGTTTCACGTCATCGGGCACATGATCCGGCAGGGCGGTGGAACGGGCGCCGTCTACGTTTTCGTACTGAAAACACCCGACACGATCCAACTGCGCCTCGTCCAGCCAATCCAGCAGGTGTTCAAACTCCGCCTCTGTTTCCCCCGGAAAGCCCACAATAAACGTCGAGCGCAGGGTGATGTCGGGGCAATCAGAACGCCAGCGGGCGATTTCATCCAGCGTTCGCGCCGAGGCCGCAGGGCGCGCCATGCGTTTGAGCACGTCAGGGTGCGAGTGTTGGAACGGAATATCCAGATAAGGCAAAACCCCGTTGGACGGGTCCGCCATAATCGGGATCAAGTCGCGCACAAACGGATAGGGATAGACATAATGCAGCCGCACCCACGCGCCGAGTTGGCCCAATTCGCGGGTCAGATCGGTGATGTGGCTGCGCACTTCGCCGCCTTTCCATGGGTTCATATCATGGCGGCGGTCCAGCCCGTAGGCGCTGGTGTCTTGCGAAATCACCAGCAATTCGCGCACGCCGGCCTCGACCAGTTTCTCGGCCTCGCGCAGCACGCTGTGGGCAGGGCGGGATGCAAGGCGGCCGCGCATATCGGGGATGATGCAAAATTTGCACTTGTGATTACAGCCCTCGGAAATCTTCAGATAACTGAAATGGCGCGGTGTCAGGGAAACACCGCTGGCGGGCAACAGATCAACAAAAGGGTTCGGATCCGGTGGCACGGCGGCGTGCACGGCATCCAAAACCTGTTCGTATTGATGCGGGCCAGTCACGGCCAAAACCGATGGATGTGTGCCGCGAATGTAATCTTCTTCGGCCCCCAGACAGCCCGTCACGATCACACGGCCATTCTCATTCAGCGCCTCTCCAATCGCCTCAAGACTCTCTGCTTTGGCTGAATCCAGAAACCCGCAAGTGTTCACAATCACCGCATCCGCACCGGAATAATCCGGCGAAATGGCATAACCCTCGGCCCGCAGCCGCGTCAAAATACGCTCACTGTCCACCAGCGCCTTGGGACACCCCATTGACACCATGCCAATACGCGGCTGGCCGTCGCGGGGGGTATCCCTGAGGCGGAGTTTGGGGGCGAGGTCGGGGCGCAGGTTCGGCGGATTCTGGGTCATTTGCAGCGTATAAGGCAAGCGAGGCTTAAGGGGAAGCGGGCTTATGCAGCCCGCAAATTTACGCCCTTACGGAACCTTAACCGTCAACCCCAACATCTGCCACGCATGCATTCCGCCGCGATAATAGTATATCTTTTCCGCAGGATACCCCTCGGCCAGCATGGCACGAATGGCCGTTGGCGATTGTCCACACCAGTTGCCGTTACAAAACAATGCTACCGGCTTGGCCGCTTTACAATCCCATCCGTCAAAATCTGGCTCGCAGCCGAATTCCTCCAAACGGTCCACAACCTGGCCGAAAGGCATATGCACAGCGCCGGGGATCGTACCCGCATTAAACCATTTGGAAGTCCGCGCATCGGCCACAATAACGTCAGGGTCTTGCAGCATGTCCATCAGTTCTAACTCCCCGATGGTAGTCACCCCCTCGGCCACGATCATCGGCTGAATGCAAAACGGTGGGCACGGACGCGAGGTCTTGGCCCAATCCTGACTGATCAGGTTCTTATTATCCTGAACGCGGCTGATTTCCACCGGTCCAGAGCCGGTTTCAACCGACACAGCCGCAACATCAGGCCGTATCCCCACAGGTTTTCCCTGTGCGATTGCCAGTGTTGGCAAGATTATCACCACACCGGCCAAAAATATCTTCAAAATTTGCATTATCTTCATCTCCTCCCGTTTTTTGACGACTATACGGCTCCCCTCCTTCATTACAATCAGGTGCTTTAGGCTGAATCGTCACACCATGAGAAGGGTGGCGGTGTGTGGCAATTTCTCGAATACGGAAAAATATAGGCTACTTTTGCATCCATTAACTAAGACGCGTCAAGAATTTCAGCGACAAGACATTTGCGCAAGAAACCTGCAAACCACACAAGCGAAACCATTACAAGCAATGCGGGAAAGTACATTCGGGCTAACTACCCCGTTTCCCGTTTTGCCAAATCCTTCTCTGCCTCAACGAAATCTTGCGGAACCGGCAAGCCCAGAGCGCGAAATTCGGCCAGTTTTTCACGCAGTTGTTCTTGCAGCTGATGCAAATCCTCCGGCTGCTCTGTGGCTTCCTCCAGCAGCATGAAAATTGTGGCCTTGAGTGCTTCTAATGCCATCGCAAATCTCCCTTTGGGTTAAACAGAACCAGATAGTTACTGGTTTTCTATGCGCAATTCCGACAGAGCGCCGCATAGGGCACGGCCTCCAGACGGGCTGCGGAAATATCGTCACCACATTTTGCACAGATGCCATATGATCCGTCCTCAATCCGACCCAATGCCGCGTTGATGGCAGCAATCTCGCGCTGTCCGGCCAAGCCCAGCCCTTCCAGAACCTCAGTATCCTCAGTTTCCTTGGCAAAATCCTCGAAATCTTTGGAATGGGGTTCTTCCAACTGGTCTTCGACCTCGTGAATTCTCTTATCAACCTCCTGCAAACGGGCGGTTAAAATCTCTTTCTGTTTTTTCCATTTTGGCATCGGGGTGCTCCTTTACAGAAACCACAATAGGTTTGATCCGTTAATGCAACCTTGACACAAATCAAACCTTGGCGTTTCTGTTTTATGTCCTATTTTGTATTGAAATGGGAGACAAATATGCACAGTTCACAATCCTCTGCGGCCTGCCTGATGGGCGCACTTGTTGGTGATGCGGCGGCACTTGGGCTGCACTGGATTTATGATGTAGGGCGGATCGCTGAAATTGCGGCAAGGCGGGGCGGTAAATCCGCCTTTGCCCCGATTAATCCCGAAAACTTCAAAGATATTCCTGCATTTTTCGCCCACGGCAAACGCCGCGACGGGATGCTAACCCAATATGGCGAAGCTTTGCACCTGGCGGTGCGGTGCATGAACAGAAACGATGGCGCCTTTGATGTGGCGACGTATCAGCGGGATTATGTGGATACCTTCGGGGCGGGGGGCAGCTATCAAGGCTATATCGACAAACCCACACGCGGCACACTGGCAAACATTGCAGCCGAACAACTGGCCCCTTCGGGGATCAAGGATGACCAGCTGCCAGCCTTATCCACCCTGCCGGCGATTATTTTGGGGTATCACGATGCCGATAATGTTTCTGCAATTGTAAAAGCGGCGATACAGATCACAAGCCTTGATGCGGAAGCCTTGGCCTATGGTGGGGTATTCGCAGATCTTCTGACGCGGGTTCTTGCGGGCGAGGATATCGGGGAGGCCCTGCGGGCAAGTGCAACAACAGCCGGACCAACAGGACAAGCGCTGCTGGATGCCTTGGACACGGATGAAGACAGTTCGGTGAACTATGGCGAAATTACCGGGCGCGCCTGCAATTTGTCCATGGGCATGCCGCTGGCTTTCCACATCCTGTCCCGTGCGCAAAGTTTTGAGGACGCGATCGAGCGCAATATTCTGGCAGGCGGAGACAGTGCCGGACGCGCCATTGTCATCGGTGCGGTGATGGGCGCGCACCATGGAATTGCCGGACCGTCGGGAATCCCGCTGGAATGGATTTTGCAAACACAGGATGCGGCGGCGATCTGGCAAGACTGCCGGTTGTTCACCGCATAGAGCATAGGGCGTAGCCCCCTAAAGCCAGCGCCGGACCTTATTTTCATAGGCCGCGTATTGCGCACGATAGGTCTGGCGCAGGTGCTTTTCCTCGCCCAGAATGAACCGTTTTTCAAGAACCCAAAGGTAAATCGGGATCAGCGGCATCGACAGTGGGGCGTCCCAGTACAGGATGAATCCGGCCAGCACCATCAGATCGCCAAGATAAATCGGGTTGCGGGTACGCTTAAAAATGCCGGTTTGCAGAAAGGCGCTGGAATCACGACGCGGAACAAGGGTGGTTTTATACTTGTAAAACTCCATCACCGCCAACAGCATCAGCAGAAAGCCTCCGCCGACCAAAAGGCCGCCCAACAGCGCGGCCCAAACCGGCCCAAAGCTCATCCCCATAGGATAATAGGTGCCTTGCACCCAGGCGATGATCAGGAAGGCAACAAGCCAGACGGGGGGGTAATCTATATGTTTCATGACCACTTTATAGGTGGGATCAAGGCTCGCGCCAAGATGCCCAGAGACACAAGTTCGTAAACTGCGTGATTTTCCGGCCCTAACGCACCAGCGCCGCCAGAACCTGTTCGGCTGCCGCGTCCGGGCTGATCTCTCCGGCGGTTACTTGCGTCAGCAGCGAGACGCGCAAATCGCGAATAGCTGCATCCGCGTGCAGCCGTGCCAGCACACCGTTGCGCACTTCCTCCTCGAACCACACCGCCGCTTGCCGCGCGCGGTTTTGGGCCAGAAATCCCTTCTCACGGCGCCAATCCACCAGTGCAGTGATCTGCTCCCAGCTTTCCGCCAAACCGGTTTCCTCGACAGCCGACACGGTCATTGCCAGCGGAAACCCCTTTGGATCCTGTGCCCGCTTACGCAACAGGCGCAGTGCCCCTGAATAATCGGCGCAGGTGCGCTCTGCCACCAGCTTTAATTCCCCATCCGCCTTGTTTACGATCACCAGATCAGCAATTTCCATGATGCCACGTTTAACACCTTGCAACTCGTCGCCACCGGCAGGGGCCAGCAGCAGCACAAAGATATCCGACATATCCGCTACCATCACCTCGGATTGGCCAACTCCCACGGTCTCGATCAGCACCACATCATAGGCCGCCGCTTCACACAGGGCGATGGCCTCGCGGGTGCGCCGTGCGACCCCCCCAAGCGCCGTTTGCGAGGGCGAGGGCCGGATAAACGCGTTGGGGTGGCGCGACAGGCGATCCATACGGGTTTTATCACCCAGAATAGAACCGCCCGAGCGGGTCGAAGACGGGTCCACCGCCAGCACTGCAACACGCAAGCCCTGCTCGACCAACATCATACCAAAACTCTCGGTAAAGGTGGATTTCCCCACCCCCGGTGTGCCCGAAAGGCCAATGCGCAGCGCTTGACGATTGGCCTGCCCAAGTTGATCCAACAGCGCACGCGCCTGCACCCGGTGATCCTCTCGCGTGCTTTCAACCAGGGTAATGCCCCGCGCCAAAGCACGGCGATTACCGGCAAGTATTCCCGTTGCAAGTGCATTAATATCAGTCATCACCCTGTTTTCGCTTTGCTTTTATCATTGTTACAGATTTGACAGGTTACGTGATCCCGCCGGGGTTTCAACATGTCTTAATCAATCCTAAGTCTCTGAGGAAGAACACTCGGCAGATTTTGAGGAAAAAAGATGCAGATTCTTAAGAAATTCCAAATAACTCGGGGCATTCTGCTCGCCGTCATGTCGCTTACCCTTGTTATGGCACCCGCGCCCACAAAGGCCGCACAGGCGCAATCCCATAACTTTAAGCTCTATATCAAAGGCATCACGGCTGGCACGATTTCAACCACGGCCCAAAAGAACGGCACCGGATATACACTGTCCGGCGCGGTCAAGCCCTCTGCTTTCCTGCGCTTGCTGCGGGATGTAGGTTATGTCGGCAAGTCGAGCGGCAGTTATTCCGGCCCATCTTACAGCCCCCAAAATTACACCGGCTACACTAAAACCGGATCCCGCACCTCTACCGTCAAAATGCGTTTCGCCAAGGGCAAGCCCATCGTGGAAGCCTATTTGCCCAGCCGTGCCAAACGGGATTACGACATTGATCCCGATGCACAGAAAGGCACCATTGACCTGCTGACGGCTGTGCATTCAGTATTCGAGGACAGCGCCGCCAAGGATTTGTGCAACCGCATAATCGCGATGTTTGACGGGCGCAGGCGCTCTGAACTGACGCTGTTAAAGCCAAAGAAAAGCGGAACCCGCGCCACGTGCAGTGGTAAATACACCCGTATCGCCGGATTTTCGCCCCACAATATGCAAAAACGGGTCAACTTTCCCTTCTCGCTGGTTTATGAGCAGCAGAATGATGGAAATTACCGGCTCATGTCTTTTCACACCCAAACCACCTTTGGCGATGCCAGGGCGGTTCGCAAGTAACCTGCCATGAGCGGCCTGCCGATAGAGGCCGCACTGCCCGAGTTGCTGACGGCGCTGAAATCCACCAACCAAGCAGTTCTGCAAGCCCCCCCCGGCGCAGGTAAAACCACCCGGGTGCCGCTGTTCCTGCTCGAACAGCAGCTATTTCAGGGCCGTATCCTGATGCTGGAACCGCGCCGTTTGGCCGCGCGTGCTGCGGCCGAGCGTATGGCCGAGGTGCTGGGCGAACCCGTTGGCAAAACCATCGGCTACCGGATGCGCGGCGAAAACCGCACAGGGGCGAACACACGCATCGAGGTGATCACAGAGGGTATTTTAACCCGCATGATCCAGTCTGATCCCGAATTATCCGGCGTCAGTTGTGTGATTTTCGACGAATTCCACGAGCGCAGCCTGCAGGCTGATTTCGGCCTCGCCCTTACCTTGGAAATCCGCGAAGCGCTGCGCGATGATCTGGCGATTATCGTTATGTCAGCAACGCTCGACGCCGAGCCGGTGGCCTCGCTGCTGGGCAACGCGCCGATGGTAACATCGCAAGGGCGCAGCTATCCCGTGGCGGTGCGCCACCTGCCGCGCCCGTGGACAAAACCGGGCCAACGCGGGCCGCGCTACGAGGATGCAATGGCCACGCTTGTGCGTCAGGCGATAGAGGAAACAACGGGCGGCATTCTGGTTTTCCTGCCCGGCGAGGGTGAAATCCGGCGGGTGGAAAACCTATTGCGCCACAACTTGCCCAAAGATGTGATACTGCACCCCCTGTTCGGTGCCCTGCCCTTTGCGCAGCAGCGCCGCGCGGTGCTGCCTGAACAGGGTGGGCGCAAGCTGGTGCTGGCCACCTCCATCGCAGAAACCTCTCTGACCATTCAGGACGTGCGGGTGGTGGTGGATGGCGGGCGGGCACGTCGCGCGCGATTTGATCCCGGATCGGGCATGTCGCGGCTGGTGACAGAGCGGGTGACCAAGGCCGAGGCCACCCAACGCCAAGGCCGTGCCGGGCGCATGGCAGAGGGCACATGTTACAAGCTGTGGACCAAGGGCGAAGAAGGCGGCATGGCCCCGTTTCCGCTGCCCGAAATTCAGGCTGCGGATCTGACGGGGCTGGTGTTGGAAATGGCCGCTTGGGGCAGCTCTGATCCTGCCGGGCTGCCGTTTCTCGATCCGCCAACCGACAAGGGTTTTACCAGCGCGCAGGAATTGCTGCGTGCGTTGGGGGCGCTGGATGCGGACAATCGGATCACCGAACACGGGCGGCGGGTGGCGCGCCATCCGGTGCACGCCCGTCTGGGGCACCTTTTGGAAAGGGCGGGAAAGGGCGCGGACGCTTTGGCGGCACTGCTGGAAAGCCGCGATATTCTGCAACGCGGGGGCGGCCCTGGTTCGGCGGATTTGATGCTACGGGTCGAGGCATTTTCGGACCCCCGCAAATTTGAATCCGAGCGCCCCTTTCGGGTGAACCACGCGGCCCTGAAAACCGCAAAGCAGGATGCCAAACGGCTGAAACCACGGGGCAAGCAGCGCTCACTTGGGGAAATGGCAGCGCTGGCCTATCCCGATCGGATTGGGCTGCGGCGCAAGGGTGATGCGGCGCGTTTCCTGCTGTCGGGCGGGCGCGGGGCATTCTTTGACGAGGCCGATGTTCTGGGTGCTCAGCGGTTGATTGTGGCGGTTGATCTGGACGGGGCCGCACGCGAGGCCAAGGTACGGCTGGCGGTGCCCCTCAGCGAGGCGGAGTTACGTTCCGTTTATGGTGAACAGATTGAAGCCGTTGAAACCTGCCACTGGTCCAAACGGGATCGGGCGGTTCTGGCAAAGGTTCAAACCCGTTTTTCAGCTTTGGTTCTGGCGGAACAGAACTGGAAGAATTGCCCCCCTGATGCGCTGGCGTCAGGTATGGTTGAAGGGGTGGTTGATCTAGGCTTGCAAGTGTTGCCTTGGGGGAAATCCGCGCGGCTGTTTCAGGCGCGGGTTGAATGGCTACGCAAGCGCGGTACGCCTTTGCCGAACTTATCAGATGCGGGCCTGATGGAGAGGGTAGCCGAATGGCTGCAAAGTTATCTTTCCGGCATGAAACGGGTAGAGGATCTAAAACGTCTGGACATGACAGAGATTTTACGCGGAATGCTGGACTGGCAGGAAACACAACTGCTGGACCAGCTCGCCCCCGCCACAATCCCCGCGCCAACGGGCACAAAACTGGCGGTGGATTACAGTGCGGAACAGCCGAAGATCAGCGTGCGATTGCAAGAAATGTTCGGCATGACACGGCACCCGAGCGTGGGGCCAGATCGCCTTCCCCTGCTGATAGAGTTGCTCTCTCCCGCGCGGCGACCAGTGCAGATGACCGCGGATTTGCCGGGATTTTGGGCGACCTCCTACAGCGACGTGCGCAAGGACATGCGGGGGCGCTACCCGCGCCATCCATGGCCCGAAGACCCGACGCAGGCAGAGGCAACTACTCGGGTGAAACGGCGGCCCATGAAATAATAAAGTTTTGCATTTTGCAAAACAGGTCAGTATCACTGCCCGTCAAGGTCAACAAAAGGGGCGCTGCCTAGCGTTCAACTAAAAGCGGGAAGAACCATGACGACAGTAACCTTCAGTGGATTCAGCATCCAAGATTCAGAAGATAGAGAAATTAGCGGGCTGAGCGGCGCCACTCTGAGACTGGTGATGCCCAGTATCACAAAAGGGTTTGACTACAGCTCAATCGGCCATTTCGATGTGGGATGGGACAACATTGAGTTTGATTTCCCCGTTTCCAATGCGGTTCTGAACGGTACTCTGCTGCCCCTTGGCGTTGCATTTGAGGATTTTGGCAGCCCTTATCCGGATTTCCAAATTTCTGTTGTGGAATGGTCCGGAAACGCAACTACGATATTCACAGTATGGGAACCACAAACCCTGACCAACAGCATTTTTGTTCTGAACGGAGACCCGTTACCGGAATTCGACACGGTGGCGGATTTGAATGCCTGGCTGGACACCACAACCTTTAACAGACCCGGCGCGGTTGACCAGATCAATACCGGAACACAGACCCCCTTTGCGGAAATACCCAGCGTTCGCATTACCGAAAACGACGTGATCACAGGCAGCTATTGGAACAACACCATTAACGGTGGCAGGGGTCATGACAGTATTTCCGGCGGCTATGGGGATGACAGGCTGATCGGTGGCGCCGGACGGGATGTACTGCGCGGAGATGAAGGCGCGGATGTTCTATTGGGGGGCGGTAGCAACGACACTTTGATTGGCGGTCAGGGAAATGACCGGCTGGTTGGCGACAAAGGCAAAGATTTGCTGTGGGGAGCCGAAGGAAACGACATCCTTAAAGGCGGCAGCGGCGCAGATACGTTTGTATTTAACTCCTATGCGGGCAAAGACCGGATTGTCGATTTTGACGCAGTTCGAGACACATTATTGCTTGAACGAAACCTTGTAGGGAGCGGCAAGGTAAGTGACTTTGCAACGATTGATGGCAATAAGGTAACGCTGAATTTCGGGAGCGATATCTTGAAAATCACCGTTAAGCGGGGGCTGATTGATACTGTGGATGATTTGGATGCCCTGACCGATTACTGGGGATAGCCTGCCTGGCTCTTTTATCGGGGTATAAAGGGAATTTGGTTCTTGCCAACTTCCCCCCTTCCCCGCCCCATCTCTTTGCGATAGCTACAGTTGCAAAAGCATTAGAGGTGACCCTTTGCGTATTATGATCACAAATGACGATGGTATTTCCGCGCCGGGGCTAAAGGTCCTGCACCGGATAGCCTGCGAAATAGCGGGCGAGGAAAATGTCTGGACTGTGGCTCCGGCGTTTGAGCAATCGGGCGTTGGCCATTGCATTTCCTTTACCAAACCGATGCAGCTTTCCAAACTGGGGGATCGCCGGTTTGCGGTTGAAGGATCGCCTGCGGATTGTGTTTTGGCGGGAATATTCGAAGTGATGAAAGACGCACCGCCGGATTTGATCCTGTCGGGCGTCAACCGGGGTAACAATGCTGCCGAAAACACGCTTTATTCCGGCACTGTCGGGGCGGCAATTGAGGCCGCAATGCATCAGGTGAAATCAATCGCTTTGTCGCAATACTACGGTCCGGGCAATCTGGATCTGGAAGATTCCTTTGAGGCGGCGGCGGTGCATGGCGCGGATGTGGTAAAAAGGCTGATGAACAAGGCCCCTTGGCATGACGGGCCGTATGAACTGTTTTACAACGTCAACTTTCCACCTTGTGCCGCGGCGGATGTCAAGGGGACGCGCGCAGTGGTTCAGGGCTGGCGCGATGACACGGAGTTTAGCATTGACCCGACAGTAGTCAACAACCGCACCTATCTGTGGATCAAGGGCGGGGCGCAGAACATCCCCACCGAGCCGGGCAGCGATGTTCATGCCAACCTGAACGGCTATGTTTCCGTGACGCCGATGCGCGCCGATTTGACGGCGTTCAATACCATGGCCAAGATGGCTGAAGTGTTTGACTGATGGTGACTGCGGAACAGAAAATGCAACTGATGCTGGCGCTGCGTAATCATCGTGTGAACGACAATCGCGTATTGCAGGCAATGGAGGCCGTGCCTCGGCACCTGTTCGTACAGGGGCATTTCCAGGCCCGCGCCTATGAAGACATGGCCCTGCCGATCCAGTGCGGGCAGACGATCAGCCAGCCCTCGGTGGTGGGTAAGATGACCATGGCGCTGGATGTGGGGCCACGCCACAAGGTTTTGGAGGTAGGCACCGGATCTGGCTATCAGGCGGCGATCCTGTCGCATTTGTCCCGGCGGGTTTACACGGTAGAGCGGCACCGGCCATTGGCGCGGCAGGCCAACAAGGTAATCGAGTCGCTGGGGCTGGTGAATGTGACAGTGATTAGCGGCGACGGGTCGCGCGGTTTACCAGACCAAGCCCCGTTTGACCGAATTTTGCTGACCGCTGCGGCAGAAGATCCTCCTGCAAACCTCTTGGCTCAGCTGCGCATGGGGGGTATTATGGTGCTACCTGTGGGGCAAACAGATGCAGTTCAAAGCCTGATAAAGGTTGAGAAGACAGAAAATGGTCTTGTTTACACAGAGTTAGAGCCAGTGCGTTTTGTGCCACTGGTTGAAGGGGTCGCGCAGGACACCTAATTATAAGCCCGAAAAAGGGCAGGGAATTTGAGGGATTTGAGCATGGTAAAAGCAAATTTTATGACACGAGGCACGCTGGTATTGCTGCTGGGCAGCGGAATACTGCTGAACGGGTGCGGTGATTTTGATCTCGGGAGTATCCGCGACACGCTCGATCCTGTCCCCGGAAGCAAACTTACCGATACCGGCCCGAGGCCCAAGGCAGACGCGCGCGGAGTAATAGCTTATCCGCATTATCAGGTTATCATTGCCCGGCGCGGCGACAGCATGGGCGATGTTGCAGGCCGTGTCGGCATGAGCGCCGAGGCACTGGCACGCCACAACGGGTTGAGCCCGGATTACAAACCCCGCGGCGGAGAGGTTCTGTCCTTGCCCAAAGGCATCGTTATCCCAACCGGGGATTCCCAAGTTGGCACCAGCAATCTCGAGAACATTGCCACAACTGCCATCGGGCGTGCAGGCAAACAAACCGGCGTTGTCCAAAGCGGGCCTGAACCGATCCGCCATATTGTCGAACTCGGCGAAACCGCCTACTCGATTTCACGACTTTACAGCGTATCCGTCACCTCGCTGGCAAGCTGGAACGGGCTGGATCGTGACCTGACCCTGCGGCAAGGCCGACGGCTGTTAATTCCAGTGGTAGAAGACGGGTCTCCGGTAGAGGAAGTCGCCGAGGAGGAACCTTTGCCGGGGGCAGGTTCTGAAACGCCATTGCCGCCTACCTCCAAACAGGGGTTGCCGGATAAAGTAGAAGAGGCCGTTATCCCCGAAAGCCCTAACCTAGCAGAAGATCGCACACCTCCGGGGGCCTCTCGCAGGCTGTTAACACCTGTAGGCGGTAAAATCCTGCGTGGTTATTCCTCGGCAGCGGGGGGCAATGAAGGACTGGATATCGCGGCTGCGGCCGGTGCTTCTGTCAAAGCCGCGGAAGACGGTGAGGTCGCGTTGATTTCGGCCACTGCGTCCAGCACAATCATTCTGCTGCGCCATCCGGACAATCTGTACACGGTGTATTCGAATGTTGACGGGGTTTCCGTCAAGAAAGGCCAGACGGTTCGACGCGGGCAGAGCATTGCCAAAGTGGCCAGCGGCAGCCCCTCCTTTCTGCATTTCGAAATCAGACGCGGCACCGAGAGCGTGGACCCGGCACCCTATTTATAGGCCAGAACATCTTGCAGGAGCATTCGATGTTAGTTGCCCATATTAGCGAGCCGGGCCGTTTAACCTATGGCCATGCACCAATGGCAGAGCATCTGGCGTTTTGCGTTGAAGACACCAACAAACAGCTGTTGCAACCCGATCTGGTTTTGCTGAGCGGAGATGTGACCAATGACTTCAACCTCGCTCAGGCGGAACATGCGGCGCGGAGTTACTGGGCGAGGTGGAGCAGGAATTTCCCAATATCCAGCGTATTCTGTTTGGCCATGTCCATCTGACAACCCATAGCGCGTGACGCTGGACGATTGTGTCAACCGGTGCTCCAGGCTCGCGGCTGGCGCATGCCCGAAATTCGGCAGGCCTGTTTGACATAACCATAGGGAAACAACGTATACAGCAGCTTGTGGGCATCCGATTTGGCGATATCTTCGTGTTTGGCCAGAAACTTGATTACAAAGCGGGCATCCACCATGACGCCGTCACGGTCCAGGCAATCGCGCATATAGTTGACCACAGCCCAATGCAGCGATGTCATCTCGACGCCCTCTTTATCTGCCATATAGGTGGCGAATTCTTCGCTCCATTTGTCCGGATCAGTAATAAAGCCGCCGCCATCAAGCATGACAGTGCCCCCATCCAGTTTTAGCGGGGTGATTTTATCGGGCAAGGTGCGCATGGCCGTCCTTTTGCATCTGTTGACTGTGGCTAATTCGGAGTATTTTTTAGCCTTTGTCTTTGATCTAGCGCAAACGCTCAGCACTTGACCCGTTGCATTGCCGGATCATAAAGCGGGGCCATTTCCACGGCGCAAGGGATGCGTTTGGTGGCAACTTCCAGCTCGTAACGTCCTTGCGCAACAAAATCACGGGTAACGCCTTGGCCGTTGCGGACATATCCGTAACCGATTGATTTTTCGACCGTATAGCCATAACCTCCACTGGTCAGCCAGCCGACCCGCTCACCGTTGCGATAGATGGTTTCACGCCCCAGCAACACGATTTCGGGATCATCGACCGTGAAACAGGCCAGCATTTTGCGCACGCCGTTTTCCTGCTGCGCCGCGACAGCTTGCCGCCCTTTGAACGGTATATTCTTGCGCAGCTTTACCGCCCAGCCAAGACCGGATTCCAGCGGTGTGTGGTCTGGCCCGATGTCGCCCCCCCAAGCTCGATAGCCTTTTTCTAGGCGGGTGGATTCTATCGCGCGGTAGCCGGCGTTGACCAGGCCATGTGATTTTCCCGCTTGCATTAAGGCGGTGTAAGCACTTGTGGCGCATTCAACGGGCAGATGCAGCTCCCAGCCCAGTTCACCAACGTAAGTGACCCGCAGCGCGCGCACGGGACAACCTGCGATGCCGATGGTCTGGGTGGTACCAAACGGGAAAGCCGCGTTGGAAATATCAGCACGGGTGACCTGTTCAAGGATGTCACGGGCCCGCGGCCCCATCAGTGAAAGAACCGCATTTGAGGAGGTAATATCGGCTAGCTGACAATTCAGCCCCTCGGGGATATTGCGACTAATCCAGTCAAAATCATGAGTCGCAAAGCCGGTGCCGGTGACGATGTAGAATTCATCCTCGGCAATACGCGCCACTGTCAGATCACATTCAATACCGCCCTGGTCGTTCAGCATTTGGGTATAGGTCAGTGTGCCCACAGGTTTGTCCACATTATTGGCCGCAATCCAATTGAGCGCGGCCAGTGCATCCGGTCCTTTCAGGGAATATTTGGCAAAGGAGGTTTGATCAAAGAGCACGGCCGCCTCGCGGACCGCTTTGTGTTCACGCCCAACTGCCGTGAACCAGTTCTGGCGCTTGAAGGAGTAAAAATCCTGCGCAACCTCGCCTTTGGTTTCATCGGCAAACCAGTTCGGACGCTCCCAACCCAGTTTTTCACCAAAGCACGCCCCTTGATCTTTGAGCAGATCATAAAGCGGCGATTTGCGGTAAGGACGGCCTGAGGTGTTTTCTTCGTGTGGCCAAGCCATGGTGTAGTGTTTGCCATAGGCCTCGATGGTGCGGGTGCGCAGCCAATCCGTATCGAAATGCGGATGGCCAAAGCGGCGAATATCGGCGGACCAGAGGTCAAATGGCGGTTCACCGTTTTTCACCCACTCGGCCAGCGCCATACCAGCGCCCCCACCCGCAGCAATGCCAAAAGCATTGAAGCCAGCGCCAACGAAGAAATTGCGCAATTCTGGGGCTTCGCCGATGATAAAATTGCCATCCGGGGTAAAACTTTCAGGCCCGTTTGTCAGGGTCTTGATACCCGCCGTTTCAAGGGCGGGAACGCGGCCCAAGGCCAGCTTCATCAAGGGTTCGAAGTGGTCAAAATTACTGTCAAGCAGAGTATAATGGAAACCTTTGGGCACGCCATTCACAGCCCAGGGGATCGGATTGGCCTCATAGCCTCCCATCACCAGCCCCCCGACCTCCTCCTTGTAATAGGTCAAACGATCCGGATCGCGCAGGGTGGGCAGATTGGTGGGCATATCCTTGATTTGCTCGGTCACCATATACTGGTGTTCCATGCTGACCAGCGGCACATTAACGCCAAACCGGGCGGCGAAATTGCGGCTCCATTGCCCCGCACACAGGGCGACCTGACCGCATTCAATCCGGCCTTGTTGCGTGATCACAGCCTTGATCACACCCTTCTCGATTTCTAGGTCACTAACTTTGCAATCCTCGAAAATCTGCGCCCCCGCCATGCGCGCGCCCTTGGCCAGCGCCTGAGTGATATCCGACGGATTGGCCTGCCCATCGGTTGGCATAAACGCGGCCCCAACCAGATCGTCGATATTCATCAGCGGCCACAGTTCTTGCGCCTCTCGCGGGGTCAGCAGGTCCATTTCCAAACCGAAAGAATGGGCGGTCGTGGCCTGACGTTTTACCTCGGTCCAGCGTTCTTGCGTACAAGCCAGCCGCAAACCACCGTTCATTTTCCACCCGGTACCAAGGCCGGTTTCCGCCTCGATGCTGTTATAAAGGTCCACTGAATAGCCTAAAAGCTGGGTAATATTGGCATTGCTGCGCAGCTGGCCCACCAGTCCGGCAGCGTGAAAAGTGGTGCCGGATGTCAGCTTTTTGCGCTCCAGCAACACGCATTCGACACCCAGATTAGCAAGGTGATAGGCTGTAGAGCAGCCAATAATACCGCCACCGATGATGACAACACGCGCGGATTTGGGGAGGGTTTTCATGGGTATTCTCAGCTTTGCAAATAGGTGTCATAGGCGCGCCGAAAGCGGCCGAGGTTTTCACGGGTATAGGCGGCGTAATCAATATCAAGCGAAGAGGTCAGCTCGGAAACCATGCTCCACATTGTTTCGCGCAACACAGAGGCGCATTTCATCGCGTGATAGCGGTGCAGCAGATCATCGGTTACAGCCCCCTGAAAGTAGAGTTCCAGCATGTGGGATTCCTGCTGTTCTGTCAGGGAATTGTTTGATGCTAAACCGCCGAGATCAAACAACGGAGAATTAAAACCGGCATAATCCCAATCAATCAGCCACAGGCGATTACCATCATCAAGGAAGTTCGCCGCCATCAGATCATTGTGGCCAAAGACAATGTCGAAAGGGCCGGAGGCCGCCTCTAAACTGTTTGCTATTGCACAGTATTCCGGCAGCTTGGCGGCATAATTGCTGCCCCCCTCGTCCAGCGTGTTAGCATAATCACGGATCACGTGGAACACCCAGAATATTAGCGCAGCCCCACGATAATATTTCGGAATCTCGCGGTGGCATTTGCGCACTAAGGGAATAATACGCGCCAGCATTTCCGGGGTAGCAACGTCAGCTTCCGCAAGGGTTTTGCTCTCGATAAACTCCAGCACCGAAAGGCCCTTTTCTGCGTGGATAACAGCGGGCGACAGACCGGCAGCATAGGCCGCACGGCTGGCGGCCAGCTCATTAAAGCGCATGACGTGATGCTCTGGAATGTCATCACCAAAACGTACGACATAACTGCCTTTGACATCCATAACTTTGAAATTCAGGTTTGTTAGCCCCCCTTCAAGCGGCGTTGCGATGGTTTCACCATGCCAGATCGGCAGGGCATGCAAGCGTTCAAGGGCAGTTTTTACTCCTGTCTCTTATACACATCTGACGCTGCCGACGAACTCTAGGGTGTAGATCTCGG
>JAHRVG010000011.1 GCA_019090795.1 Paracoccaceae bacterium
ACTGGGCTGCTGTCGCCGGTTGCCCCAATCCGGCGATGGGCACCATTCGTTTTGGCTTGGTTAAGGGTGCCGGGCACGGGCCGAACGGGGCAGGCGAAAAGATGCGTTGCATTCATCCGGCCCACATCGAGAACACGCCGGGTGCCAAACGCGCCACCACCGATTATGCGGTGATTGAGGCGGTGGGTAAACGGATGGCTTGGGTGGCGCTGGTGCCGGTGACCGGGCGCACCCACCAGCTGCGCGCCCATATGGCGGAAATTGGCCACCCGGTGATTGGTGATGGCAAATACGGTACCAATTCTCAAGTGAATGAGGGCGAGGGTTGGGGCGCGCAACTCGGTGGCTCTGTCAGCCGCAAGATGCACCTGCATGCGCGCTCGATAACCTTGCAACACCCGCGTACCCGACGCGAGATGAGCTTTACCGCTGAATTGCCGGGGCACATGAAAAGCACATGGGATTTCTTTGGATTTACTGTTGGTGAAGCACCTGCCGATCCCTTTGCGGATTTGGAGTGAGCGCGCCGCTGCGTCTCGTGGCGTTTGATATGGACGGCACGCTGATTGACAGCGCGGCGTTCATTCAGCGCGCGATGGTTTATGCTTGCGATAAGGTCGGGCATGTGGCCCCGACACCGGATGCCGTACGTTCGATTATCGGGCTGTCCTTGCCAGAAGCGGTGCGGCGCTTGATGCCGGATTTGGCTGAAACAGAGGTCGCAGAGGCGGCGCAGCGCTATAAGGATTGTTTTATTGAGCTGCGTGAAACACAGGGCGAGGGGACGGTTTCCATGTATGACGGTGCCCATAGCGCATTGCAGGATTTGCACGCACAGGATGAGGTTTTGTTAGGCCTGGCCACAGGCAAAGCCATGCGCGGAGTGGATCATGCTTTTGCCCAGCACGGCATTGGTGATTATTTTGTGACCGTGCAAACGGCGGATGGCCACCCCTCTAAACCGCACCCTTCGATGCTGCATCAAACCCTGCGCGATACCGGGGCTGAGGCCCGTCACGGGGTGATGATTGGCGACACATCGTACGATATCGAGATGGGTGTGGCGGCGGGGTTCAAGACCATTGGCGTGAGTTGGGGCTATCATAGCGATGAAGTGTTGTTGCGTTCTGGCGCAGATATATTGATTGGGGATTACAACCAGTTGCCCCAAGCACTGGAAGACCTTTGGAGCCGAAAATGACACCCTCTTTGAAAAAACGGTTTTGGAAAACCGCCAGTGTTCTGGAGCTGGAAAACGGTTTTGGCATTGCACTGGACGGGCGACGGGTCAAGACGCCTGCAAGGGCGGATTTGGCAGTTCCTGTGGCTGAAATTGCCCAGATGATTGCCGCTGAATGGGATGCACAAACAGATGCGGTTAACCCGGAAATTATGCCCGCTACCCGTTGGGCGAATTCGGCGATCGACAAGGTTTCTGTGCAGCGCGCCGACGTGATTGCCATGCTGGCGGAATACGGGGGCAGTGATCTGCTGTGCTATCGAGCAGAGCATCCGGAAGGCTTGCTGGAGCAGCAGAAACAGGCGTGGGATCCTTTATTGGCTTGGGCTGAAAAACAACTGGATGCACGGCTAGAAACCACATGTGGTGTCCTACCGGTGGAGCAATCGAATCACTCTCTCAGAAAATTAGAAACAGCGTTGGAAGTGTATGATTCCTTTCAAATTGCCGCGATTCATGATCTGGTGACAATCTCAGGGTCGCTGGTTCTGGCGCTGGCAGTGTCCAAGGGGGAAATCCCGGTGTCACAGGCTTGGAAAATCAGCCGGATTGACGAGGATTGGCAGGAAAAATTGTGGGGAACGGACGAAGACGCGCAAATATCTGCAAAGTCCAAGTCTGACAGCTTTCACTTTGCCGACAAGATTTTGCAGTTTTTGCGGTGAATTGTCCGAAATTCCGCACAATAATGTCAATATATATGACATAAACCTACCGCCGTATTGTAGGGTTTTAGACAAATCAGCACGGTTTGGTGGAAATCCGACTCTCCATTAAGGTATGAATTCCTTACCTAAAGTCCAAGCCGGTGTGTTTTTCACGGTTTTCGGCTCCTACTATTTCACCGTTTTGACCCTTGACCTGACACCCTAACCGGCCCCACAATCACAAAATGCTCCCAATTTATCTACTTGGGGGCGCAAAAACTTGGTCTATCCGACCATTAAGCCGCCATCTGAAATGGCGGCACATCAGGAAGAGGTAAAAATGAAAAAAACAACATTCTTAGGTACAGTAGCCGCTGCTGCTCTGGTTTCTGGTTTTGCCAGTGCTGGTACGCTTGACGACGTAAAAGCCAAAGGCTTTGTACAATGTGGCGTTTCGACTGGCGTCGTTGGCTTTGCTATGGCCGATGCGAACGGCGTTTGGGACGGCTTTGATGTTGCTGTATGTCGCGCTGTTGCTGCGGCTGTTCTGGGCGATCCACAAGCTGTTAAATTCACCCCTACCACCGGTAAAACACGTTTTACCGCGCTGGCTTCTGGCGAAGTTGACATGCTGGCCCGTAACACCACATGGACTTTCTCTCGCGATGTTGATCTGAAGTTCACCTTTGTTGGCGTGAACTATTATGACGGCCAAGGTTTCATGGTTCCCAAAGCGCTGGGCGTTTCTTCGGCCAAAGATCTGGACGGCGCAACGGTCTGTATCCAAACCGGTACAACAACCGAGCTGAATCTGGCTGACTATTTCCGCGTAAACAACATCTCCTATGAGCCTGTGCCGATTGAAACCAACGCAGAAGGACAACAGCAGTATCTTGCTGGTGCATGCGATGTTTACACAACAGACGCATCCGGTCTGGCTGCAACACGTGCGACGTTTGAAAAACCAGATGATCACGTTGTTCTGCCAGAAATCATCTCCAAAGAGCCACTCGGCCCACTTGTTCGCCATGGCGATGACCAATGGGGTGACGTTGTTCGCTGGACATTGAACGCACTGATTGCTGCTGAAGAGCTGGGCATCACATCTGCGAACATTGGCGAAGCTTCTATGAAAGCTGGCAACAACCCAGAAATCAACCGTTTGCTGGGTACCGAAGGTAATCTGGGCGAGATGCTGGGTCTGTCCGCAGATTGGGCGAAAAACGCGATTACTGCTGGCGGCAACTACGGCGAGGTCTTCGAGAAGAACATTGGTGAAAACACACCAATCGGCCTGTCTCGTGGCCTAAACGCACAGTGGACAGACGGTGGTCTGATCTACACTCCTCCTTTCCGTTAAGGACTAGAGGAAAAGGGCGCAACGCAGGTTGCGCCCTTTTTTTTCCTAACTGAATACCAAAAAATAAAAGTGACCCGCCCGTAAAGTTTCGCACAGACGACAGCCAAGGCGGGGCATATTCACCAACAACACAGGGAGCGTAGACACATGTCTGCAATTACCGATCCCCCGAAGGACGGCTTCCGCCCAAGCATGCTCATCTACGATTCCCGCTATCGGTCTATGACGATTCAGGTGGTGGCATTGATGCTGTTTATGCTGGGTGTAGGCTGGCTTGTAAGCAACGCTGCGGCCAATTTGGCGGCCCTTGGCAAACCGCTTGGGTTTAGCTTTCTAAGTGACCCGGCGGGCTATGACATTAACCAACGTCTGATTGAATATAACAGCCAGATGAGCCATGGGCGCGCCGCCATTGTTGGCCTGCTTAACACCTTGCTGGTGGCCGTTATGGGCTGTGCGCTGGCAACGGTTCTGGGGGTTACCATTGGTATTCTGCGCCTCTCGCACAACTGGCTGGTTGCCCGTTTGATGACACTTTACATCGAAACACTGCGCAACGTGCCGGTGCTGTTGTGGATCGTTCTGATGATGGCAGTGTTCATCGAAAGCTTTCCCAGGCCGAACGATTTCCGCGGCGATAATGCAACCGCGTCGATGTATCTGAATGATTCAGTTGCTCTGACAAATCGCGGCTTCTACATTCCCAAGCCGGAATTCTTTGATGGTTCCCTGATTGTGGTGTTGACGTTCCTGTTGTCTATCGTGGCGATCTATGTGTTTGGCAAATGGTCCAAAGCCCGCCAGGCAGCGACCGGTCAAATCCTGCCAAATGGTTGGATCAAACTGGCAATATTCTTTGTGCCCTCAATCATAATTTATTTCATCATGGGCAGCCCAATCGGGCTGGAACTGCCGGTTCTGAAGGGTTTTAACTTCAAGGGTGGGTTCCACATGCGGAACTCCTTGATCGCGCTTTGGCTCGCGCTGTCGTTCTATACGGCGGCTTTCATTGCCGAGAACGTGCGCGCAGGTATTCAGGCTGTGGACAAAGGCCAATCCGAGGCAGCAGCCGCACTGGGGTTGCGTCCAAACCGGACAATGAAACTTGTAATTCTGCCCCAAGCCCTGAGGGTGATCATTCCGCCGCTGATTTCGCAATATCTGAACCTGACCAAGAACTCGTCTCTGGCGATTGCGGTGGGGTATATGGATGTGACCGGAACGCTGGGCGGGATTACCCTGAACCAGACAGGCCGCGAGATGGAGTGCCTGTTGTTGTTGATGTTGTGCTATCTGATTATCAGCCTGTCGATTTCGGGTGTGATGAACTGGTACAATGAATCTGTTAAGTTGAAGGAGCGGTAGTATGTCATTTCAACCTTACGTTCGCACCGATATATTGCCTGAACAGGCCCCACCGAGCACTGCGTCCGGGCCGATAGCATGGATGCGGGAGAACTTGTTTGCTACCATTCCCAATGCAATCCTGACAATTGTTGCGGTCTATTTTATCTTTTCGATCCTGCATGAAGTCCTGCCTTGGGTGATTAAATCTTCATGGGCAGCCGGATCACTGTCTGAGTGTCGTGACGTCATTCGCGAAACTTATGGCCCTGATTCCACTGGTGCTTGCTGGGCGGTTATCCGTGAGCGCTATTTGCAGCTGCTATTTGGTTTTTATCCTCCATTCCCGGGTGGTGAAGCCAACGGTTCAGTTGCTGTTGAGGGCAGCATGATGGCCTATTTCCGCGTTAACCTGACCTTTGTGTTCATGCTGGTCGCGATTGCGCCACTGTTGTTCAACTCTCTGCCGCGCAAAATGATCTGGTTCTCTGCGCTGTTTCCATTTCTGGCCTTCTGGCTGTTGTGGGGCGGATCGATCTGGCCACCTTTGATGGTTCTGGCCGGTATCGCACTGGGCGGTGTTGCTTACGGGGTTCTAAGCAAAGCTGTGAGTCCTCTTGCGGGTGTGATTGCCGCGCTGGTGACACCAGTAATCTGGTGGTTGTTGCTGGCAGGGCCTGTTGCGGGTGTCCTTCACGGGATCGCACCAATCGGTATTCTTGATGTGGCCACCGATCGCTTTGGCGGTTTTATGCTGTCGGTCATCATTGGCGTGACTGGCATTGCCTTGTCGCTGCCATTGGGGATATTGCTCGCGCTTGGTCGTCAGTCTGACATGATGTTCATCAAGGCGATGTGTGTCGGTTTCATCGAGTTTATTCGCGGTGTGCCGCTGATCACCTTGTTGTTCGTGGCTTCGGTGTTGTTGAACTACTTCTTGCCTACGGGCACGACCTTCGACTTGGTCTTGCGGGTTGTGATCATGGTGACGCTGTTTGCCTCGGCTTATATGGCAGAGGTGGTGCGAGGTGGTTTGGCGGCTTTGCCAACTGGTCAGTATGAAGCAGCGGATTCTCTGGGTCTGGATTATTGGAAAGCAACACGGCTGATTACCCTGCCACAAGCGCTGAAAATCTCAATCCCGGGCATTGTGTCTACCTTTATCGGGCTGTTCAAGGATACGACGCTGGTGTCGATCATTGGTCTGATGGATCCGATTGGTCTGACCAACGTCATTCGTGCTGATACAAACTGGAATGGTATCGTGTGGGAGCTGTACGGCTTTATCGCACTGGTGTTCTTCTTGTTCTGTTTCTCCATGTCCCGCTATTCCATGTATCTTGAGCGCAAGCTTAAGACCGGACACTAGTTAAAGCGTATCTCGTATAATGAGCCGAGATACGCAGCCACATTAGATACTGAACACTGCGTGTCTGGCGCAATTAAAAGAAGATTAAACCAGATACGCTTTAAGGAGCTATTACTATGTCTCAAGTACAAAAAACAGCCGGTCTGAGCGACGAAGTCGCCATTCAGATCACTGGTATGAACAAATGGTATGGCGCATTTCACGTTTTGCGTGACATCGACCTGACCGTTTCACGCGGCGAACGTATCGTTATTGCCGGGCCTTCGGGATCCGGAAAATCGACACTGATCCGCTGTATCAACGCGCTGGAGGAACACCAGCAGGGCAAGATTATCGTGGATGGAACCGAGTTGACCTCGGATTTGAAAAATGTCGACAAGATCCGGCGCGAGGTCGGCATGTGCTTCCAGCATTTCAACCTTTTCCCGCATCTGTCCATTTTGGATAACCTGACTTTGGCACCAATCTGGGTTCGCAAGACACCCAAGAAAGAGGCCGAAGAAGTGGCGATGCACTATCTGGAAAAAGTAAAAATCCCAGAGCAGGCAGATAAATTCCCAGGCCAGTTGTCCGGTGGTCAGCAACAGCGGGTGGCGATTGCGCGTTCCTTATGTATGAAGCCGCGCATCATGCTGTTTGACGAACCAACCTCGGCACTCGATCCCGAGATGATCAAAGAGGTTCTGGATACCATGGTGGAACTGGCGGACGAGGGCATGACCATGCTTTGTGTGACCCACGAGATGGGTTTTGCGCGGCAAGTGGCGCACCGTGTAATTTTCATGGATCAGGGCCAGATTGTGGAGCAGAACGAGCCAGAAGAGTTCTTTAACAATCCGCAATCAGAGCGCACCAAACTGTTCCTGAGCCAGATTTTGGGTCACTAAGGAAACACACCCTTTACCGAATTGCGAAGGCCCGTCTCTGGCGGGCCTTTTGCGTTGCAATTGCAGAAGGTTGTTTTGGCAAACGCTTCTTCCTCAAGGAGAAAATAGCTGTCTTAAGTGTATTTGACATAAATCATGGAAATGATCCCGGCTGTATCGGAGAGTTCGCGATAAGGGTGGGACGATAGCCATACCTGCTATTGCCAAAGTGCCACCAAAACTCTTCGAAGGAGAAGTGCTATGGCTGATTTTTTTGCGACAAACAAAGGAACGATTGTCGGAACCACCGGTGAAGACCGGCTGACCATGACCTATAATACCACCACTAACGATGTTTGGCTGACTGATCTTGTTGACAATGGCGGGGGCAGTTACTCGGGCCATTTCAACGGGATGGGAGACAATGATGTGTTTTTCAGCGGCATTGAACATTTTACGTTTACCGACCTGTCTGGCGGCAATGACGATATTAATACTGGCAATGGCGACGACACCCTGAACGGGGGGGATGGAAACGACCTGTTATTCAGTGGCCGTGGCATTGATGTTATTGATGGCGGGAGCGGTAACGATAAATGGGGCGCGGACAAGTCGTTCGCCCTCACGGCAATCACCATTGACCTGAACAAAGCTACCTCTGTCTATCTGGGCGATGGTTCCGTTACCAATATCGAGGGGTTGGACCTCAAGACCGGTTCGGGAAGGGACAGGATTTCGGCTTCTGACTCGGTTTCTATGAATGATGTCATTGATACAGGTAGTGGTCGGGATGTCATAAATATGTGGGCTGGTGGAACCGATAGAGTTGATGGTGGGGCGGGGATAGACCGGCTGAAGCTGACCTACAGTATCGCCACCACCGATGTGTGGCTGAATGATCTGGTTGAGGACAGCACGGGCAGTTATTCCGGCACATTCAACGGTGCAG
>JAHRVG010000012.1 GCA_019090795.1 Paracoccaceae bacterium
ATATTGGCGGGAGGCCTGTCACGCCGCATGGGCGGAGGCGATAAATCCTTGCTGTCTCTTGGGGGGCAGGATTTGCTGGGGCGCGTAATTGCGCGGCTGGAACCGCAAGTGTCACGCTTGGCCCTAAACGCGAATGGCGATCCGGCACGGTTTGCGCAATACGGCCTGCCAGTGATTGCGGATAGCATCGCGGGTTTTGCTGGGCCATTGGCGGGGGTCCTGGCGGGGCTGGATTGGGCGGCAGATCAAGGGGCGTCGCAAATAATCACCGTTGCCGCTGACACCCCGTTCTTTCCACCTGATCTGGTGGCAAGGTTGTTGGAAACGGCCGCCGCAGAAAACACGCCGTTGGCGATGGCAATGACGCCGGACCCGAAGCGCGGTCAGGCGCGGCATCCAACCTTTGGCCTTTGGTCTGTGGCCCTGCGCGACGACCTGCACGTTGCCCTGAACGATGGTGTGCGCAAGGTGGTACAATGGAGCGGGCCACATGGTTGCGCCAAGGTGCTGTTTGACACCGGCCCCTTCGATCCGTTCTTTAATGTCAACACTCCTCAGGATATGGTAACGGCGGAACAGATGGTTCAGGAGTTTGGTCTGTGAAAATATTTGGCGTTATCGGCTGGAAAAATTCCGGCAAAACAGGGCTTGTAGAACGGCTGGTAGCAGAGATTAGCGCGCGTGGGTTTACCGTTTCCACCGTAAAACATGCGCATCATTCTTTTGATATTGATCACCCGGGACGCGACAGTTATCGGCACCGCGATGCAGGCGCGCGCGAAGTATTGCTTACCTCGCGAAATCGCTGGGCATTGATGCACGAAATCAAGAATACGCCAGAGGTTCAGCTTGGTGAATTGCTGAAAAAGCTCTCACCTGTGGATCTGGTACTGATCGAGGGCTTCAAGCGCGATAGCCACGCCAAGGTTGAATGCCACCGCGCAACAACAGGCAACGGGCTGCTGGCACATGGCGACGATACAATCGTGGCGGTCGCGGCGGATGTGACGGTGGAAACCAGACAACCGCTTTTGGAACTGGACGATACCAACGGCATCGCGGATTTTGTGCTGCAACATACGGGGCTAACGAAATGAAACCTCCGCCGCTAAAGGACGATTGTTTTTCCATTCCGCCGGGGGTGGCCTGGACGCAGGTTGATGTGGCGCTACTACGGCTGCGCGACAGTTTGCACGCGGTGACAGAGGTTGAAACGCTGCCGGTTGAACAGGCAGGCGGGCGGATTTTGGCGGCGGATGCCATTGCGCAGCGCTCTAACCCTCCCTATGCCAATTCCGCAGTGGATGGATATGGGTTTGCTTTTGACACCCTGCCGGGTGGAGCGCTGAAAGAATTGCCTTTGGCACAAGGGCGGTCTGCAGCAGGTGGTCCGTTTGCGGGAACTGTGGCCGCTGGTCAGGCGTTGCGAATCTTGACTGGTGCCAAGGTACCAGCGGGGGTTGATACGGTGGTGCTGGAGGAGGACTGTTCGATTGAACCCACCCGCATTGCCTTTCGCACAGGTCTCAAACTCGGGGCCAATGTCCGGCTGAAGGGTGAGGACATTTTGCAAGATGCACCTGCCTTACCTGCAGGGCATCAACTGCGCCCTCAGGATATTGCGCTGCTGTGTGCGGTTGGCATTGGCTCAGTTTCAGTGCGTAGACCTTTGCGGGTGGCAGTTCTCTCGACTGGGGACGAGGTGGTTGCGGCGGGAACACCGGCGACTGACGCACAGATATATGACGCCAATCGCCCGATGCTACTCGAGACAATCCGCAAGTGGGGCTTTGTGCCTGTTGACCTTGGTCATGTGCGTGACGATCCGCAATTGGTACGCGATGCACTGGCCAAAGGGGCTAAAGCGGCAGATGCGATCTTAACCAGTGGCGGCGCCTCGGCAGGGGATGAAGACCATATATCAACGGTCCTGACTGAACATGCCAACCTGCAAACATGGCGCATCGCGATCAAACCGGGCCGCCCGCTGGCACTGGCAATGTGGGACGGAGTGCCGGTTTTCGGCTTGCCCGGCAATCCGGTGGCGGCATTTGTCTGCACCCTGATCTTTGCCCGCCCGGCGCTTATGGTGCTGTCAGGTCAAAACTGGACCGACCCGCAAGGGTTTGATCTGCCAAGCACATTTGCCAAGAACAAAAAGCCGGGACGGCGGGAGTACCTGCGCGCGCGGGTGCAAAACGGCAAGGTCGAGGCATTTCAATCCGAAGGTTCAGGACGCATTTCAGGGCTGAGTTGGGCGACTGGTCTGGTGGAACTCGGCGACGGGGAGCGCACGCTTATACTTGGAGATCCGGTGCGGTTTTACCCCTACAGCGCGTTTGGCCTTTAGGAACAAATCCCGCGCAAATCCTGCCATTCCCGTTTGCTGAGAATAGGCTCGAAATTCGCATCCGAAACCGTGCTTGCTGCGCGCGCCGCCTTGGCACGGCCAGTCAAATTCGGATGGCTGGCAAGATGCGACATCAGCCCTTGTTTATCGCCGTATTTCTTTTTCAGCTTTTCAAAGAAATCCCCAAACGGGGCCGAAGGTAAGCCTGACTTTCGTAAAACACCATGCGCATAACTGTCCGCGCCAGCCTCGGCATCCTGCGCATAAGAGGCATTTATCAACCGTTCGGTAATCACCAGCGCCGCAAAGCCGCCCGCAAAATCACCGAACACCATACCCAGAATACCGGCCGAGCCCGCAGAGCGCAGGGTCAGGCGGGTCGGGTCATGGGCAAAGACATGGCCAATTTCATGGGCGAGCACTCCGGCGACTTCTTCAGGGGTGTCGGATGCCTTTATCAACCCTTCAAATATCACGATATTCCCGCCAGGCACCGCAAAGGCGTTCAGCATTGGGTGGCGAAAAACCTGCACGTTCAGATCAAAGGGTATATCCGCCCCCTCGGACAGTCGCGCAACCATTTTGTCGAGCGCAGCAACCCCTGCCTTGTTCCTACAAGTCAGGGTTTTGCCGGATTTCGACAAGAATTTTTCAATCTGTTTGAGAGACGTCCGGCCAAGGGCCGCCTCGCGCTCGGGGGGGATCATTGTCGCCAGTTGGTCCGACATTGCAGGCAGGATCACCAACAGGATCAACACCACCGAGGCCACCGCACCCGCACCCCAAAGCATCAACTTGCGCAGCATCGATTTTTGCACATCCCGCTTGCCAAGCAAGGGGCTGATCTGGCGGATCACGTCCTCGGCATGACCGTGGGGAATGATCAGGCGCGCCGGGTTGTCGCCTGCCAATTGCAAAACAATGCCCTCGTTTCGGGCCTGATCGGACAGCTCGCGCAAATCAAGCGTGGGCCAATAGAGGCAGGCCTGATCCGTCTGCGCTATTTCCAGCGCAGGTGAACCTTTATGATCGCAAACGGTGACAACCACAGAATGTGCGCGTGCAGATTGGCCGTCATATAATTTTCCCGTAACCTCTGTTTCAAACATCAGATCGCCGCCCCTACATCAAGGGCATCGGCAAAACCTTCGGCCTCGACCATCTCGTCTCGGGAACGCTGTTCAATATCATGCAGGGCATCTGCATTCAGGATACGAGTTTTGGCAACATAATGCCCCAAAATGGGATGGGTTATAAAGATTGTCATAAAAACACCAAATAGCCCCATAATTAGCAAGTATACAAAAACGGCATAGGCGATTTCAAGTGGGTCCAGCGTCATCAGCGCGCTAGTGATATTGGCATCGAGATTGATATTGGAATAGCCAAAGATACCGCCAACAAAGGCCGCCAAAATCATTACCAGAGCAACACAAAGCAGGGTCAGCAGCATCCCAAAAATATAGCGCCAAAAGATCCGCCAGGGACCGGGGGCCGTTGCAAAACTGACTGAATCGCCGAGCTGTTTTTTTTCGGCCAGCAGGCGAAATGATGTGACGGAATAGTAAACATAGCCATAGGAAAACCAGAGACTACACAGCAAAAACAAGGGCAACACATATAGGGCGAATGCCGCGGCTGCCAATGCGTCCCCGCTGGCAAGGGCTTTCATTGATACAGCGCCTTGCAAAAACATCAAGCTCAGACCCACAACAAACAATCCCACAGCAAGAAATATATGTCGCATCGCACGGTACAGCATCGGCCAGTTGCCCCCTTGGACAAACCGTGCGTTGCCGTACCATGTGCGGTCAATCTTGTATTTTTCAAGCCAAAAGGTCTTGCGCGGCAACAGCAGGCCAAGACTGAGGATTACAAGAAACCAATGCCCCATAGCGCGCCAGACATACCCCCAGGCAGCGGAATCAACACCAAAACGGATACCGCGCCAGCGCGTGCGCGACAGGATGTAGCGTCGTGCGCGATATTGGGCGTAAAAAACAAAAGGGATAATGGCCAGTAACGTGGCCTGTGCCAGCAACAATTGCAGCGCTTTATCTTGTGTGCCGGTTCCGCCGCTAAACAGCGACAGGCCCGCAAAGCCCAGAAGCAGTTGGAAAATGCCCAGATAAATCGCCAGAAAGGCAACCGCGATCAGAAACCCAAGTAATTTTTCTAGCCCGTTTCCAGTATATTCCAGCGGGTCTCCACCCGGGGCCGTTGCCGACCAGAAATAGCGGCGCACCCGCGTTTTGGCCCAAAAGCGGTAAAACCCGAGAGTCAAAACCGTCAGCAAAGCGTTTAACAGGACAACCCGAAACAATGGTGCCTTTTTGCCGCGATACTCGCAGGTCAACTCGGTTTCAGGCTGCGTCGTTTGTAAAGACATTTCCACTCTTAAAACTTGTTGTCACGCGGAAAACCGCGCGGGGCCATGCGTCCGGCACTGGCGCGCTTTCCCATCCACTCGTTTAGCTCTGATTGGGTGCGGGTGCGCCCCGCCGGATCAAGCCATGTCAGCCCATCCATAAGGTTAAATGTCGTGGCATCGCTTAGGCCGCCATCTTTGTATTTCTGCAAACGAACCCCTTTGCCACGGCCCATTTCCGGCAGATCTGCCACGGGAAACACCAGCACTTTGCGGTTCTCGCCAACACAGGCAATATGGTCGCCAGCAACCGGTATACACACCAGCGCCTTGGTACCCTCTTTGACGTTCAACACCTGTTTACCGCTACGGGTTTGGGCGATAACCGCGTCCTCTTGCACGATAAACCCATCGCCCGCGCTTGAGGCCATCAACAGTTTGCGTCCCGCTTTGTGAATGAACAGGTCGACCATCTCTGCCTCGTTGGGCAAATCGACAATCAGACGCACAGGCTCCCCCATGCCGCGTCCTCCAGGCAATGTGTTACAGCCAAGCGTAAAGAAGCGCCCGTTACTACCCAACAGTAACAACTTGTCGGTGGTTTCAGCGTGGAACAAAAAGCGGGTCTCATCGCCATCTTTGAATTTCAGTTTTTGCTGCTGTTCAGGTGTAATGTGGCCTTTCATCGCGCGGATCCAGCCCATGGCGGAACAAACCACCGTTATGGGTTCTTTCTCGATCATCGCCTCGATCGGGACTTCCTCAAAGTCCGGAGCATCCGCCAGCTCCGTACGCCTTGCACCCCCCTCAGAACTCTTGCCGAATTCCTTGCGAACCTCGCGCAGTTGTTCGATGATTTTACGCCATTGCAGGTCTTCGCTGGCCAGCAAATCCTCCAACCCTGCCCGTTCGATCAGCAGGGCTTCCCGCTCGCGGCGCAGCTCTAGTTCCTCTAGCTTGCGCAGGGATCGCAGGCGCATGTTCAGGATCGCTTCAGCCTGCACATCGGTCAGGGTGAACTCGGCAATCATTACCGCCTTGGGTTCGTCTTCATAACGGATAATCTCGATCACACGGTCCAGATTGAGGAACGCAATGATGTAGCCCTCCAGCACCTCCAGACGGTGGTCGATCTTATCGAGCCGGAATTGCGAACAGCGCAACAACACCTCACGGCGGTGATCAATAAAGGCGCGCAGCACCTCTTTCATTGAGCAAACCTTGGGTGTGCGGCCATCAATCAGCACATTCATATTCATGCTGAAACGGGTTTCCAGATCCGATTGGCGAAATAGGGTTTCCATCAACATGGTTGGGTCAACGGTTTTGGCGCGTGGCTCCAGAACCACGCGAATATCCTCGGCACTTTCATCGCGCACATCCGCCAGAATGGGAATTTTCTTGGCATTAATCAGTTCGGCTATCTTTTCGATCAACTTGGATTTCTGAACCTGATAGGGGATCTCCGTGATCACGATTTGCCACTGACCGCGCGGTAGGTCCTCTTTCTCCCACCGGGCCCGCACGCGAAAAGATCCACGCCCGGTGCGATAGGCCTCGGCGATATTTTCGCGCGATTCCACCAGAATGCCACCAGTGGGAAAATCCGGGCCGGGCACGTATTCCAGCAGGGTTTCATCCCGCGCATTCGGGGCTTTGATCAGGTGAATTGCGGCCGTGCACAACTCGCCAATATTATGCGGCGGAATGTTGGTGGCCATGCCCACGGCAATGCCGCTAGAGCCGTTGGCCAAAAGGTTAGGAAAACTGGCAGGCAACACCACAGGCTCGGTAAGCGAGCCGTCATAGTTATCGCGAAAATCCACTGCGTTTTCGCCAAGACCCTGCATCATTGCCTCGGCAACCGCGGTCATCCGTGCCTCGGTATAACGCGCCGCAGCGGGGTTATCGCCGTCGATGTTACCAAAGTTGCCTTGGCCATCGACCAACGGATAGCGTACGTTGAAATCCTGCGCCAAACGGGCCAGCGCATCATAAATCGCCTGATCGCCGTGCGGGTGATAGTTACCCATCACGTCACCCGAAATTTTCGAGGATTTGCGAAAACGTCCCGAACTGTCCAGCTTCAGCTCTCGCATGGCATAGAGAATCCGCCGATGAACCGGCTTTAACCCGTCGCGTGCATCGGGCAATGCACGGTGCATGATTGTGGACAGGGCATAGTTCAAATACCGCTCCCCCAGCGCCCGGCGCAGGGTTTCGGTTACATTCAGCCCACCTTGGTCATCGGGCATATCGGGGTCGTCAATCAAATCAGCCATAGAGGGGTGATACACAACCGGTTCGGCAGCGTCCAGACGGGTCGCTGACCGAGGTTGCCTTTCATCGACCATCAGTGCAATTACACGGCCAGCAAGGGGAACACGCATGGCAGACAATCGCAAATCAATCCTGATAACCGGATGTTCCTCTGGCATCGGGTATGACGCCGCCCATACATTGCACAAACGCGGCTGGCGGGTGTTTGCCACCTGTCGCAAGGCAGCGGATTGCACCCGGTTGCGCGGCGAGGGGCTGGAAAGTTTCCCACTGGATTACGAGGATGAGACCTCGATCTCAAACGCAGTGCAGGAATGCCTGAGCCGCACTGGCGGCACGCTGGATGCGGTTTACAACAACGGCGCCTATGCCATTCCGGCAGCTGTCGAGGATTACCCACGTGATGCCTTTCGCGCGATATTTGAAGCCAACTTGTTTGGGTATTTCGACCTGATCCGACAAGTGATGCCTCTGATGCGCAAACAAGGCCATGGGCGGATTATCAACTGCTCTTCAGTTTTGGGCATTGCTGCACTGCGCTATCGCGGGGCCTATAACTCAACCAAATTCGCCATGGAAGGCATGACCGATACTCTGCGACTGGAGTTGCGGGGCAGTAATATTCACATTATCCTGATTGAACCAGGCCCAATAACAACCGAATTCCGTAAAAAGGCCCAGGGGCAGTTCGAACATTGGATTGATTGGCAAAATAGCACCCATCGGGAAACCTATGAATCCGAGGTAATACCCCGTCTTTATGCGAAACCCACAGGCAAGCCTGATGCCGGTGAACTGCCCCCCAGCGCCGTGACCAAAAAACTGATCCACGCGTTAGAGAGCCGCAATCCTAACCCACGTTATTATGTAACTTGGCCGACCTATCTGGCGGCAATTCTAAAACGTTTCCTTAGCACGCGTATGTTGGACCGAATTTTAAGCCGCAGTTGATCTGTACGATTTCCGTTGGCCTGCACCTGAAAACGCCTTATGTGAGGCAAGACAGCAAAGGATAATATTATGGTTGATGATCCCCTTTACTACATCGTGATTTTTTCCATTCTGGTTGTATTTGTAGTGCTGATGATCGGTCTTGGTTCTTTTACTAAGGGCGGCGATTTCAACCGAAAATACGCCAACAAACTGATGCGCTATCGCATTATCGCGCAGGCGGTAGCGATTGGGTTAATCCTGCTGTTTGTAATTTTACGAAAAACAGGGGCATAAGCCATGGTTGTTCTAAACAAAATCTACACTAAATCCGGCGACAAAGGCACAACCGCACTTGGCAATGGAACTCGGGTTGAAAAGCACTCAGCAAGGGTGAATGCCTATGGCACAGTGGATGAAACCAACGCCACCGTTGGCTTGGCCAAGCTGCACGCTGAGGGGCTGATGGCCGATCAACTGGCAATGATTCAGAACGACCTGTTCGATCTGGGCGCTGACCTATGCCGCCCCGACATGGCGAAAGACGCCGACGCGGAATACCCGCCGCTTAGGGTGATTGATGCGCAAGTTTCACGACTGGAATCCGAGATCGATAAAATGAACGGCAACCTGACACCGCTGCGCAGTTTTATCCTGCCCGGCGGATCCGCACTGGCCGCCCATCTGCATCTGTGCCGTACCGTTTCGCGCCGTGCCGAACGCTTGACAACTGAGCTGGCAACGGTCGAAAATATTAATCCCGCAGTCGTTCAATATTTAAATCGCTTGTCTGATTGGTTCTTTGTGGCCAGCCGCGCTGCTAACAGCAATGGCGCTGATGACGTACTGTGGGTACCCGGAGCAAATCGCTGACGCCCCCGAAATTATGCTCAATCCTAACAAATTGCTACCAAACTTTTGCTGAGTTTAACACAACCATGTAACACAGCGTAATGTCGGGTGACTTGGGCGTTTTTTCCTGTTCTTTCAGGTCTGCATTTCGTAAATGCGTGGAAGAATTGTTACCCAGCCCAAGGGAATAGGGCAATATTGTTAGGAGAGACGCAAAATGAAGGTGCTTGTACCTGTCAAGCGCGTGATCGACTATAACGTTAAGGTTCGTGTTAAGGCGGACGGTAGCGGTGTTGATCTA
>JAHRVG010000013.1 GCA_019090795.1 Paracoccaceae bacterium
GCGCGCCGCGGCGCGCGGGCCTATGGCGGGGATCGTGGAATATGTGGACGAACCCACTGTTTCCATTGATTACAGCCACAATACACACTCAGCCAACTTTGCTTCCTTGCAAACCACCGTAATGGGGGGCAATCTGGTGCGCATACTGAGCTGGTATGACAACGAGTGGGGCTTCTCTTGCCGCATGGCCGACACGGCTGTGGCAATGGGCAAGCTGCCGTAGACACGCGAAAGGCGTGGCCTGCCAAAGCGTAGGCCACATATTATATGAACAACACTGTTGCTCTCCTCTTGGGAATCGTTCTGGTCCTTGCTTTTAGCGCTGACATTTATTTGAACAACTCTGAGTACTTGATCCTGTGGGGGCGGCAACTGGTGTTGTTGGTCGATTGGCTCGCCTTCTGGCGATAACACACAGGGTAAAACATGGCTTGGAAAACACTGGATGATATGGCGCTGAAAGGTGCCAGAGTAGTAACACGCGTCGATATTAACGTGCCTGTTTCCAATGGAAAAGTTACCGATGCCACCCGCATTGAACGTATAGTGCCCACTGTTGCGGATATTCGCACAGCAGGCGGTACCGTGGTGTTGCTGGCGCATTTTGATCGCCCAAAGGGAAAAGTGGTACCGGAACTGTCGCTGGAACAGCTGGTCCCGACCCTGTCGGAACACTTTGGCCATCCGGTGCAATTCGCCCCAACCCTTACCGATGCCAAAGCGATCAACCTAAAGGACGGCGATATCATGCTGGTGGAAAATACCCGCTTTGATCCGCGCGAAACCGAGAACGACCCAAGCATGGCTGTTGATCTGGCATCATTGGGCGATATTTATTGTAACGATGCCTTTTCGACTGCACACCGCGCCCATGCCAGCACGGCAGGTATTGCCAAGCTGCTGCCAAACTGTGCGGGCCGTTTAATGCAGGTCGAATTGCAAGCGCTGGAAAAAGCCCTGTCCAACCCCGAACATCCGGTGGTCGCCGTTGTTGGCGGGGCCAAGGTTTCCAGCAAGCTGGACCTGCTCGGCAACCTGATCCCGAAAGTGGACCAGATCGTCATTGGCGGCGGCATGGCCAACACCTTTCTGGCTGCCCAGGGTATTGATGTCGGGAAATCACTTTGCGAACATGATCTTGCGGATACGGCACGCGAAATCATGGCCGCAGCCAAAGCAGGTAATTGCGAATTGATCCTGCCCATTGATGTGATCACCGCGCTGGAATTTAAAGCCGGAGCCGAGGCCACCACCTGTGCAGCGGATGCCTGCGCACCGGATGCGATGATCCTTGATGCAGGGCCTGAAAGTGTTGCGCAGGTTGAGGCTGTGTTTGATGCTGCCAAAACACTGGTCTGGAACGGGCCGATGGGGGCATTTGAAATTCCGCCCTTCAACATGGCCACCGACGCCGCTGCCTTGCACGCCGCGAAACTGTCAAAAGCGGGTAAACTACTGTCTGTTGCCGGGGGCGGCGATACCGTTGCCGCCTTGAACGGATCAGGCGCTGCCGAGGGTTTTAGCTACATCTCGACGGCTGGTGGCGCATTTCTGGAATGGCTGGAAGGCAAGACCCTTCCGGGCGTCGCGGCCCTTGAATCCTGATTGAATTGGGGATAGCACCACACCATTAGATTTTGCATACAAATGCATGCGAAAAACGAATGTAGAACGGAGCACCCCATGAAAGCCACCGGCATAGTAAAGAAAATTCTCGCCAATTACGGCACTGATAATCCCGGCGTTAAAGCCAATCTTTGCCGAATGCTGGGCCATGGTAAATTGGGTGGCACTGGCAAGATGATCATTCTGCCGGTGGATCAGGGGTTCGAGCACGGCCCTGCCCGCTCTTTCGCACCAAACCCCGACGCCTATGATCCGCACTACCATTTCAAGCTGGCGATTGATGCCGGGCTAAGCGCCTATGCCGCGCCACTGGGTATGCTAGAGGCTGGGGCCGACACATTCGCGGGCCAAATCCCGATGATCCTCAAGGCGAACTCCTCCAATTCACTCGTCCCCGGTTCCGCCCCCTATGATCAGGCCATCACCGCATCTGTTGATGATGCCCTGCGCATCGGTGCGGGCTGCATCGGTTTTACCATCTACCCCGGCTCTTCGGCTGGTCTGGAAATGTTTGAAGAAATTTCCGCCATGCGCGAAGAAGCTGCCGCCAAGGGCATCGCCACGGTGATCTGGTCCTATCCGCGTGGTGAAGACCTGAGCAAAGACGGCGAAACCGCCATCGACATCGCCGCCTATGCGGCCCAGATTGCCGCATTATTGGGCGCACACATCATCAAAATCAAACTTTCCACCGACTATCTGGAGCTGCCAGCAGCCAAAACAGTTTATGAAGACGAGAATATCGACATCAAGGAACTGGCCAGCCGCGTCGCCCATTGCAAACAGGCCGCCTTTGCCGGACGCCGCATCGTTGTCTTCTCTGGCGGCTCGAAAAAAGGCGCTGACAGCATCTTTGACGACGCCCGCGCCATCCGTGACGGAGGCGGCAACGGCTCGATTATCGGGCGTAACACCTTTCAACGTGAACGCGAAGACGCATTGGCAATGTTGGCCAAACTGGTGGATATCTACAAGGGTAAAGCCTAACGCCTTGTTTGCAATACCAGATATTGTGGAATGATTCGGGCCGCCCATAGTGCGGCCCATTTTTTTTGCCAAGTGATTCGTTTTAGGGATTCACAAACCGAATCACTTGTGCAATGGTCGCCTTAACCGCCAGAGAGCGGGGCTATGAGGCAAGCAGTCGTGAAACAGCAAACTACAATCGGGGCAGTTATCGGAACGGCGATGTTTTTCATCACCGCGATGGGATTGACCGCGTATTTTTCTTTTGCTGCAATTCAGGGCGATTTCGGCCACTTTCGCCGGGTGCAAATCGAAGCGGATGAGGCCGCTTTGCAGGTGCAACTGGCACAACTCTATGCGGAACACGCGATTCTTGAAAACAAAACTCGACGTCTTTCAGATGACTACCTGGATCTGGACCTATTGGACGAACGGGCACGCAAGGTTCTGGGCATGGCAAGAGGGGATGAGATAATCATCCGGTAAACCCGAGACTATAAAAGGTGCAAAAATCTGACCGCTGTTCCCAAGACAGCGGTCTTTTTGTGTCTTGGTGTTGCGACATGTTGCATGATGTTATTCAGTATATTGTTTTTACTACTAAATAATCAGGATTGGTGTTGCAAACTATTGCAAGACATTGCCTTCAATTGCAATTTTTATGTGGGGTAGGATGGGGGTGATAGATTCAATTACTTCTGTTTATGTGTACGTAGAAGTTTGTAAGGAAGGCATTATGCCCAGAATAGCAAAAGAACTGACAGCCATTGAAGTGAAGTGCTTGAGGCACGGAGGCGAAGTCAAGCACAACGCCTTGCATATGGTCGGCGGCGTTAGCGGCTTATTGAACGTATTGAGAATGTAATGTTTGATCAACAGTTCTGTTTAGCCGCCGTAGGCATGATAAAAGCCAATTTGATTAGTCGCGAACTTGGGCTTGCCAATGGTGCGAAAAGCGTGGAACCCAAAACTTCTCCGCGCTCAGTGTAATCGACACGAACGGCCCAAAGGAGACCTCCAGCACTCCACTTTTAGTAGCAGAGTAGCTTGCACATAGCGGACGTTCGAACATCATCTAGCACTCCAAGGCTTGCGGCGACTGGATTCACTTTTACGGGCGTGAATTTGCGATCCGCTCGGTGTCACTTCGATATCAAACCCCTTAAAGTCGAATTCATTATCACCACGGTATATGAGAATAGACCAACTGCGCGCATTTTTCCTGTTAAGGAGAACACCATATCGAGCGCCGTATGCAGTGCTTCCAGAATATTTGACCAATAGAACCGTCGCCCAGACTGGATTATCGAAGTGGTTCGCGGCTTCGGTCGTTCATCCAAAGCAGCGATCCGGTCGCCACCAACCCAGATAGGATCATGAGTGCGGCAGGCATGATCGGTTGAACGGTGATATCAATGAGCCAGGTTGCGAGCATCGGAGTGACCCCACCAAGAACACCAACCCCGAGATTGAACGAAATTGAATATCCTGTCAGGCGGTCCGAACTGGGGAAAAGCTCGACAAATGTTGCGGGGGCTAATCCGAGGGGGACGCAAATCAGAGCAACAAAGATAGCTTGTGCCATTATTATCTGAATCGGAGTACCGATCAGTATCAGTTCCCCCAGCGGCCATGCCAACACTGTAAGTACGACGATCGCCCCTGCAATCAGATGCGTGCGCCGAATCCAGACGTCGCCAACCCATGCAAAGAATACCATCAGCGGGATCGTCATAAGCGTCAAAGCGCTGTTGATCTGAAGCGCGCGCGCATCCCCGAGGCTGCTGTGACGGGATAGCCAACCGGGCAAGTAAACCATGATGAGATAAAACATCATTCCATATCCCGCCGCGAAAAAAAATGCCTGTACCATTTCCTTTCGGTTCTCACTCCAAACCCGCCGAAACGGGGAAACCGACGGGGTTCCTTCCGCATGTGCCTTGAAATGTGGGGATTGCGGCAAGCTACGGCGCAGAAAAAGTGCCGAAAGGCCCAACACGCCACCAAATAGAAATGGCAGACGCCATCCCCATGCATCAAGCGCTTCCACAGGAAAGAGCGACGTCACGAGGGCAGCAGCAGCCGACCCCAAAAGCATCCCAATCATACTGCCGACATTGGCCCAAGAACCGGCCCGCCCGCGTTGATTTTTAGGCGCTGTCTCTACCATGTAGGTGACCGAACTTGAGAACTCCCCACCAACAGAAAGCCCCTGAACTATGCGCACCAAGACCAAGAGTATCGGTGCTGCAATGCCGATTGAATTGTAATCTGGCAGTAACCCCACCATGATCGTTGGGAACGCCATCATTGCGACCGAAATCAGCATCGTTCGCCCACGCCCGATTGTATCGCCCAGCCACCCAAAAACCACAGCCCCCAAGGGGCGCATAATAAACCCCGCCGCAAACACGCCATAGCTGGCGAGCAGCGATGCAGTTGGGTCCTCGGTGGGGAAAAAAAGTCGCCCGATGATGGCGGCGAGATAACCGTAGAGTGCAAAATCATACCATTCGACGACATTCCCGATCACGCCAGCAATGCGTGCTTTACGGCGCTGTGTCGGCGTCATTTCAGATATATGGGGGGCCGCTTCAGTCATGATAATTCTCCGGCATCCTTATTAGTCCAGCGTATTTCGGAACCGCAGAAGAGCGATTGCGGCGTAAAGTACTGCAAACAAGATCAACGCCATCAGAGGCGTCGACACTGCGTTATAGTCGGCTCCTTTTAGCATGACTGCCCGGATCACCCGCAGGAAATGCGTAAGGGGGAGCAACTCTCCCAACATTTGCGCCCAGACCGGCATGCCACGAAACGGGAACATGAATCCGGACAACAACAAAGACGGCAGAAACACAAAAAAGGCCAGTTGCATGGCCTGCATCTGCGTTCTGGACAGGGTTGAAATCGTATAGCCGAGAAACACCAGAGAAAGAACAAATATGAATACACCAAACATCAACAGGCCAAGCCCGCCAACAAAAGGAATGTCGAACAGGACCCGCGCCGCGACAAGAACCAAACCAACCTGAAAAGCCCCAACACCAAGATATGGCAGGATCTTGCCTAGCATGATTTCCAGTGGCGTTGCAGGCATGGCCAGAAGATTTTCCATCGTTCCGCGCTCGACTTCGCGGGTTAACGCCATCGAGGTCATCATCACCATCGTCATCTGTAGGATCACCCCCAACAGGCCCGGCACGATATTGTATTGGGTAATGCCTTCGGGGTTGTATCGTCGATGCACAACCACCTCGAGTTGAGAGCGCTGCGCTTGCCGTGCCTGCGATTCGACGCCGAGTTCCCGTATCAACGCCTGCGCGGCAACAGTGCTAAGCGTGGACACCGCACCCGAGGCAACCGAGGGATCAGTTGCATCTGCCTCGATCAGAATCTGAGGGCGATCACCGCGCAGCATCCGTGTGGCAAAATCAGACGGGATGGTGACCACAAAGGAAACCGTGCCGTTCTCCATCAGGATTTCGGCCTCGCGTGCAGAGGAAACAATATGGTCAAACCGATAATAGCCGGTAATCTCGAGCGCCGAAACCATCGCCCGCGTGAAATGGTCCTGACTGGTTGTCACCAATGCTGCGGGAAGTTGCTTGGGGTCATTGTTGATGGCAAATCCAAACAGGATTAATTGCATCAGGGGCACACCCAACATCATTGCAAGGGTGATCCTGTCCCGCCTCATCTGGATGACTTCTTTTTCCAGAATCGCCATCAGGCGCGTCAGCGATAGCCCCCAGATCATCGGTTAAACGCCGTCGGGGTTTTCATCATCTGGATGAAAACATCCTCGAGATTGGTAACACCCTGAGAAGAAACCAGATCAAATTCCGTGGCAACCTGATTGACCGAGTTTTGCAGCGCCTCCATGTCTCGCCCCACGACGTGAAGACGAGAACCGAAGGGAGCAACCTGATCGATGCCGCCCATCGCCGTCAGACGATCAATCGCCTCGTCGACGCGTACGCCTTCCAGAACTAGCGTCGTAAGTCCGGCCTGTTCAACCACGTCGGCAACCCGACCACTCGCAAGAAGCCGACCATCAAAGATATAGTTAATCCGATGGCACCGTTCCGCTTCGTCCATGTAGTGTGTAGAAACGAGGACCGTCATGCCCTCGCTTGAAAAACTGTGAATTTCATCCCAAAAATCGCGCCGCGCCTTAGGGTCTACTCCGGCGGTTGGCTCGTCTAGTAGCAGCAGCTTCGGTTTGTGCATGACCGACGCCGCCAAAGCTAGACGCTGCTTCCACCCACCCGACAAATTACCTGCTAGCTGGCCACGTCGTTTTGAAAGGCCAAGTCGGTCGAGTGCCTTGTTCACATATTCTTGCACTGGTTTCAGTTGATAGAGTCGTGCTACGAACGCCAAATTCTCCTCTATTGTCAGGTCTTCATAGAAGGAAAATCGTTGGGTCATATACCCAACTTCGCGTTTTATCTTCGCGGCCTGGGTCCGCAGATCCATCCCAAGCACGCGGCCACTTCCCTGATCGGGCGTCAGCAACCCGCACATCAACCGGATTGTTGTTGTTTTCCCGGATCCGTTCGGTCCCAAAAAACCGGATATCTCGCCTTCTTTGACAGTCAGAGTAACATCATCAACAACAGTTCTGTCCCCATATCGTTTGGTTAGTCCCTGCACATCAATAACATTCATTCCGTATGCCCATGGATTTGAACATCGACAATCTGGCCTGGCTTCAAGGCAGCCGCACTTGCAAGCGGTTTAGCTTCAATCAGAACGACCAGTTTTTGCCGTGACTGAAGTGAATAGATCACCGGCGGCGTAAACTCTGGATGATCCGAGATATAATTCACCTTTGCCCGCATTCCAGTTCCACAGCCATCACAACTCACACGCAGAATCGTTCCCACCGAAACTGTCTGCAAAGAAGTTTCCGGAATATAAAGCCTCAGCTTTGTCGACCCGTCTGGCAGGAACGATAGAACCGGCTGTTGCGGGCCTGCAATTTCACCAGCATGGCGAATGATGTCGAACACGAGACCGGAATCTGGCGACACCAGTGTCCGGTTTTCGATCCGCCAGTCGGAATTGGCGAGAACCGCCTGTTGTTGTGCAACAGCAGCTTTGGCCGCTGCAATCTGATCCAGACGTGCAGGTAAGCGCGCGACCGCGAGGCTAGCCTCCAGTTCGCTCACCTTCGCACCGGCGATGTCACGAATAGTCCGCGCCGTATCCAAGTGTGCCTGTGAAATCACTGCACGCTCAAACAGGTCGCTGTTACGTGCCAATTCGCGCTCGGACTCCCGCATTTGTACACGCGCAGACATCAGGGCCGCCTCAAACATAGCGATTTCTTCGGGTCTTTTACCTTGCTCAATGTCAGCAAGCTGGCTTTGTGCACGTGCCAGTTCTGCCTGCGCCCGCGTCCGCTCGATCTCTGCATCACGGCGCTCCATTTCAACCAAAGCCACTCCAGCTTCAACACGATCACCACGTCGAGCCAGCACAGTCGAAATCTGTGCTACTTCAATCGGTGCGACCAGTGCAAATTCGCCCTCGACGTAGCCCACTGCAAACGGCGGTTCCACAAGACAGGTTGAGAACAAAGACGCCAAAATAGGGAGGGAGCATAAGAAATCCATTGTTGTTGTCCCCTCACGGCGATTATGCCGCCCAGCCGGTTCATACCGATTGCAATCTGTACTAGTTTTTTCATTATGGGTGGTCCTACGTTTACTCGTGTAGGCCCAAAGCCAAATAAACACCAGATTTTAATCACGCGCGCTGCAGGCTCAGCCTAATTTTGCGAACGTCAGCTTAGAGGAACGCTGGGAATTATCCATGCTGTATTGCAGCGAATGTCTGCTAACCGCGCTTAGTGCCCTGAGTCAACTTCCAGCTTGTATTCCCACCAAGTAGAACCTTTTAAAAGGGGTGGTTAGTGGGGTACAATTCAATCTCGTAAACTAAACCCTATATATACAAAGAGATATAACAATATCCCGCCGTTCCCAAGACAGCGGTCTTTTAGCATCTAAAAGGCAGTTTTTAATACTGGCGAAACATTGTTTCCCTTAAGCAAAATATACCCCCCCTTGATTTAAGGTACCTTTGGAATAGAATGGTTGGATATAGAGAATTAACAATAAAGCTGAAAAAATGCGCTTTTCTTTCCTAACACTTTTCTTGATCACAACTGCCTGTTCCTTGACGGATGGGGTCAGCCGCAGCCGAACCGATCACGCCGCAGTTCCACTAAGTTCTTGCGAGGGTTCTTCTTCAGGACAATGTGCCTTTGTCAACAGCCCGGTGCGGCTCGGGTCTGATCCGATCCATTTATTCGCACGTAAATTCCCCTTCTACAAAACCATCGACTCTCTGGAATTTGTTGACGCGGGCCGACAGCAATGGGTGGCCCCCTCCTCCACGCTTACAGACGGGGCATCGATTCCACCAATATTCGTCAAGATTATCGGGGATCCCAAAAGCCGCGAATTTATCAATGCGGCTACCGTACATGATGCCTATTGCGGCATCGGCAATGAGGATGGCGATTATTTTCACGCTGCCATATGGCAGAATGTACACCGCATGTTCTATGATGCCCTGCGTGTCGGCGGCACCCCTGAGGTCAAAGCCAAAATCATGTTTGCTGCCGTCTATTTAGGGGGCCCACGTTGGAACGGCGTCACAAAGAATAAAATACGGGTCGGGAAATCAGGAAGAACCGGCGTCGCGGGTGCCCGGGGCAGAGTGGCAAACCAAAACCTGCTCGCCCTCGGCATACCACCCCATGTTTTGCGTACTGAAATGCGAAAGGCCAAAGCCTATATCGAGGCCAACAACCCGTCAATTGCCACGCTGGAATCCTACCTGATCTCCAGCGAAGCAAGCATGGCTGATGCACAGAGTGTAGCAGAGGGAGATGACAACCCCGAAGGCTCTTACTCTGGACTCTACTGATACACCGCCCCCGAAACAATCAGGGTTGATGCTAAACCCCGCACAATTAAGCCTTGATCTAGATCATTGAAAGCAGGCCAACTTGGGCTCAGTATCCATTTGAAGGGTCGTAGTTACGAGTTTGGTTCACCGCCCAAAAAAGTCGCTTGTATCAGGCGTCCGTATTGGCCACAGCGACGATTCTTGGCTCGGAACCCTTCAGCATTCTGCTTGTTAAACGTTTTTTAAAGGAGCTAGCCATGACCATTGTAACACTAGACGCCCCTCTGAACCTGATAACCACAACACTGTGGGACGGCGACTTGGTTTCTTATTCAGCCACAGAAATCGTCGTTTCCGATGGCACCAGAGAAGGAACCTTTTCCGGAGGCTTTACTTTCAACATTTTCACAGGTGAAGTGTTTGGAACGCTTGATTCCTTTGTTACAACAAGCGCAGGTAGCCCCGAGTACAGCTTCACCGACATGAATCTTGATGCAAATGATCTCTTCAATGCGATAGACGGTGGCGACATCCCCGGCGCTTTCAATCTGGTACTGGGCGGAGACGATACCTTCTACGGTTCCTCCGGTCGCGACATCCTGTTTGCGGATACCGGCAATGACCTTATGAAGGGAAACGGGGGCCGAGATAGCCTTAAAGGTCAGGCTGGAGCCGATAAACTGGTTGGCGGCAGCGGCAAAGATAAGCTGTTCGGCGGTAACGGAAATGATACACTGGATGGCGGATCTTTTTCTGACAAATTGTTCGGCGGCAACGGGCGCGATAAAATGATCGGCGGCAAAGGGGCCGACTTGCTTTCCGGGGGTGCTCACAAGGATACGTTTGTATTCAACGACATATCCGGCAATGACGAAATTACGGATTTTCAGGTTGGGCTTGACCTTCTCAAATTCAAAACGGATCTCGAAGTTGAGGCAACCGCGGCCGATGGAGGCACAAGTGTATTACTTGAGTGGGGCAGCAACTCTGTGTTGTTGGACGGTGTCACACTGGAAGAGTATTTGGGAGGGTAACGCACCACAAAGTTCAGGAACGCGCTTCTCAACTGATTTATTTCTCTAAAAATAAACAAACACCGCCGCTCAACTTGGGCGGCGGTTTCATTTAATACGCTGTTTCTAAGTCAATTTTTTTAACTATTGTCGCCTGACAAAAAATGCGTGCACTCTCGACAAAATGGTTATATAATGTAGTTCAATGCTAAACTACTTTTAAGGTGCCTCTCTATGCCCCCTGCCAAAAAGCCCGTAAAGCGCAAAAAACCCAATGTGTCGGCAGAGGAGCTGCTAAAACATTATCGTGAAATGCTAATGATCCGGCGATTTGAGGAAAAGGCCGGTCAGCTCTATGGCATGGGCCTGATTGGAGGCTTTTGCCACTTGTATATCGGACAGGAAGCAGTCGTCGTAGGGTTGGAGGCTGTCGCCGAGGAAGGTGACCAGCGCATCACTTCCTACCGTGATCATGGCCATATGCTGGCCTGTGGCATGGATCCCAAGGGGGTTATGGCGGAATTGACCGGCCGTGAGGGTGGTTACTCCCGCGGCAAAGGCGGCTCCATGCATATGTTTTCGGCAGAAAAAAACTTTTATGGTGGCCACGGCATCGTTGGCGCACAAGTTCCCCTGGGGGCTGGGCTTGCCTTCGCGAACTGGTATCGCGGGAATGATCGCGTTTCCTTCACCTATTTCGGGGATGGTGCCTCCAATCAAGGGCAAGTTTACGAGACTATGAATATGGCCAGTCTGTGGAAAATTCCCTGCGTTTTTGTCATTGAAAACAACCAATACGCCATGGGCACATCCCTACAACGGGCGACCACTACCCCCGATATTTATACCCGTGGTGCCGCTTTTGGAATACCGGGAGAGGCCGTTGACGGCATGGATGTTCTGGCTGTCAAAGCCGCAGGCGAAAAGGCAGTGGCCCACTGCCGTTCCGGCGAAGGCCCCTATATCTTGGAAATGAAAACCTACCGTTATCGCGGTCATTCAATGTCTGACCCCGCCAAATACCGAACCCGCGAGGAGGTTCAAAAGATCAAAGATGAAAAAGACCCGATAGACCATATTCGCGAAATGATCACTCAAGGCAATCATGCCACTGACGAAGACCTCAAGGCCATCGACAAAGAGATTAAAAAAACAGTCAGCGAGGCCGCAGATTTCGCCACTAACAGCCCCGAGCCAGCGCTCGAAGAACTCTACACTGATATTTACGCCTAAGGGGTTAACAAAATGCCAATTAAAATCCTGATGCCCGCCCTTTCCCCAACAATGGAAGAGGGAACACTGGCCAAGTGGCTGGTGAAAGAAGGTGATGAAGTTCAAAGCGGTGACATTCTTGCCGAAATCGAAACCGACAAAGCCACGATGGAATTCGAGGCCGTGGATGAGGGCACAATCGGGGCCATTCTGATCACCGAAGGCACCGAAGCTGTAAAAGTTAACACGCCGATCGCCATTCTTCTGGAAGATGGTGAAAACATGTCCGACAAACTGGCAGAAGCCCCTGCCCCAACGGCTGTACCCGAACCCGAAAAACCGGCAGCAACGGTCAAACCCGTTGAAATTGCCCCGCCTATGGAAGACGTTCCCGCAGGCACCACCTACAAATCCCAGACAGTCCGCGAAGCATTGCGCGATGCCATGGCCGAGGAAATGCGCGCCGATGACAATGTTTTCCTGATGGGTGAAGAAGTCGCGCAGTATCAAGGCGCATACAAAGTTAGCCAAGGTTTGCTGGACGAATTCGGCGCTCGGCGCGTGATCGACACCCCGATCACAGAGCACGGCTTCACAGGTATTGCCATTGGCGCATCTTTTACAGGGCTGCGCCCAATCGTGGAATTCATGACCTTTAACTTCGCAATGCAAGCCATTGATCAGATTATTAACTCTGCTGCAAAAACGCGCTATATGTCCGGTGGCCAAATGGGTGCACCCATCGTTTTTAGGGGCTCAAACGGAGCCGCATCCCGCGTTGGCGCCCAACACAGCCACGATTACGCCAGCTGGTACGCACAGATTCCGGGGTTAAAGGTCTGCATGCCCTATTCCGCCGCCGACGCCAAAGGTCTGTTGAAATCCGCCATTCGCGACGACAATCCGGTGGTTTTTCTGGAAAATGAAATCCTTTACGGGCGTGCTTTTGACGTACCCGAAATTGATAACTTCACGGTTCCAATTGGCAAGGCAAGAATATGGCGGCAAGGCGAAGATGTCACCATCGTCAGCTTCGGTATCGGTATGCAATATGCGCTGGAGGCCGCTGATAAACTGGCAGAGGAAGGTATTTCGGTAGAGGTTATTGACCTACGTTCCTTGCGACCGCTTGACAGCGAAACCGTGGTGAAGTCGGTGATGAAAACCAATCGCTGCGTGACTGTAGAAGAGGGTTTCCCAGTCTGCGCCATCGGCAACCACATCAGTGCAATTCTGATGCAACAGGCCTTTGATTATCTCGACGCCCCAGTCATCAACTGCACTGGGAAAGACGTGCCGATGCCCTATGCCGCCAATCTCGAAAAACTTGCGCTCACCACCACATCTGAGGTGATAGAGGCCGTAAAATCAGTGACTTACCGCTAGGAACGCCCCATGGCAATTAACATTCTAATGCCCGCCCTTTCTCCAACAATGGAAGAAGGCACGCTTGCAAAATGGCTGGTGAAAGAGGGCGACACGGTACAATCAGGCGACCTGTTGGCCGAGATCGAAACCGACAAGGCCACTATGGAGTTCGAGGCAGTTGACGAAGGTGTCATCGGCAAAATACTGGTGACTGAAGGTTCAGAGGGCGTGCCGGTGAACGCCCCGATTGCTGTGCTTTTGGAGGAAGGCGAAGACACATCGACCGCGATTGAACCGAAAACAGTGCCATCTGTGCCATATGCCCCGAAAAATCCTGAAGAAGACCCGAAACCAATCACGCCCACACCGGCCGCGCGACAGCCCGATGGCGCACGCATTTTCGCTAGCCCACTGGCCCGTCGTATTGCCGTTCAGAACAACATCGACTTGGCGCAAATTACCGGCAGTGGCCCCAACGGACGCATTGTCAAAGCAGACGTTGAAAAAACCGAGGTAAGGACCGCTGCAGCGCCAGAAACACCTGCTCCATTCGCCACAATTCCGGCCTCACCCGGTGCCGATGCCATCAAGAAAATCTACGAGACCCGCGAATATGAGGAAATCACCCTCGACGGTATGCGCAAAATCATTGCGTCACGCCTGACTGAAGCAAAACAAACCATTCCGCATTTTTATCTACGCCGAAGTATTCATCTCGATAATCTGTTGAAAACCCGCGCGGAAATCAACAAAGGCCTTGCGAACACCGGCCAAAAGCTATCGGTTAACGACTTTATCATCAAGGCAAGCGCCAAAGCCCTGCAAGCGGTTCCCGCCTGCAATGCTGTCTGGGCCGGAGATCGGATTTTGCAAATGAAGGCCTCTGATGTAGCGGTCGCGGTTGCGATTGAAGGTGGGCTGTTTACACCTGTTATTGAGGACGCAGAGAACCTGCAACTCACTACTATTTCTGCCAAAATGAAAGACCTCGCCACCCGCGCAAGGGATCGCAAACTGGCCCCTCACGAATATCAGGGCGGCAGCTTTGCCATTTCAAACCTTGGCATGTTCGGCATTGAAAACTTTGACGCGGTCATCAATCCACCCCATGGTTCAATCCTTGCCGTAGGTGTCGGAACGAAACAGCCAACCGTGGGCGAGGATGGAAAAATCACCATTACCACGGTCATGTCCGTGACATTATCCGTCGATCACAGAGTCATCGACGGTGCTCTTGGCGCCCAATTCCTGAGCGCTTTCGCAAGTTTCATGGAAAACCCGCTGTCGATGCTGGTTTAACCCCCCAACAGTTGGTCCATATTGTGCGAAGGCTGAGAACATCCAGCCTCGCCAACAACCTTGGCTGGAACCCCGGCTACGGTTTTGCAAGGAGGAATATCCTGCAACACAACGGACCCAGCCGCAATTCGGCTGCAATATCCAACCGTTATATTCCCCAGAACCTTAGCACCGGCCCCGATCAGTACCCCGTTCTCGATCTTAGGATGCCGATCACCATCAGCCTTGCCGGTCCCCCCGAGCGTCACTGCATGCAGAATCGACACGTCATCACCAACAATCGCCGTTTCACCAATCACGACAGAGTGGGCATGATCAATCATAATACCTTTGCCCACAGTCGCACCGGGATGAATGTCTACACCGTAAACTTCCGATGTGCGCATCTGAATAAAATAGGCCATCGCCGGTCGCTTGTTCAACCACAACCAATGGGCCACACGATAAGCTTGAACGGCCTGAAAACCTTTGAAAAACAACAACGGTTGGATCATCCGGTGGCAAGCTGGATCCCGCTCAAACACCGCAACTATGTCCGCACGTGCACAAACCCCCAATTCCGGGTTCGCGCGATAAGCCTCATCCACCAACTCGCGCAAAATCTGCGATGGCATCTCACTAGACGCCAACTTCAGCGAAACCCGATAGCTCAGTGCCTTTTCCAGCGAGCGATGGTGCAACACACCGGAATGGATCATCCCTCCCATATCCGGTTCTTCATCTACCAAAACCGAGGCCTCAGTCCTAATTTGGCTCCAAACCGGGTCAATTTCTGCCAGTCTCTGTTCTTGCTTTGCCATTGTCTCTACCTGCAAACCTTTAAAGTGTTATTAAATACGTAGTACAGAATTGACAGGAGCAAATCAAATTTTGCTTAATGATCACAATGATAACGAAAAATGATCTTGCCAAATACTCTCAGCAGCTTCAGGAAATAATTTCCGAAGCCAACCGCGAGGACGAGACCACCCGCGATAGCCGTAGCGTCGTCACACTTGACCAACAATCGGTTGGCCGCCTCAACCGTATGGAAGCGATGCAACAGCAAGCTATGGCCCGTGCCACGTATCAACGCCGTCAAGCACAAGTCACCCGCGCCAAATCCGCGCTTAAACGCATCGCCAACAGTGAATTTGGTGAATGTCTGGAATGTGGCGAAGAAATCGCAGCCAAACGCCTGCAACATGATCCGACATTACCGCTCTGCATCACCTGCGCAAGCGGCTGAACGCGCCTTCTGTACCACCACATCTTGATGCAATATCCTCTGCATCAGGCCGCCAGCACCACACTGCAAAATGTTCCTGGCCCAAAACGATCCGATATCTGTGCCACCTCGATAGTTGCCCCAACGCCCACCCCGTCCGCCAAGATATCCGCCGCCAGATATGTCCACACAGGTGTCGTAACAATCGTTTCCCGCAAAACTGAGCCCCCATCAATGACACGCACCAAATAGGATTCCGAACCTTCGCCCAGAGGCACTTCAAATCCCTGCCAGCTATCACCATCAATGCGGGTCCGGCGCACCCAATTCACGGTCTTATTCCCGCCAACATCGGTCACGGCCAAATGCACAGGCGCATAGGGCCGCAAGCCCACGCCCTTGAACGCCTCAATCGAGTGCACAAAACTGCCATCGGAAACCGGTCGCCCCACAGGTCCGACGCGGTAATGCCGCTCCACCCCCCGATCAGCATCTGACAGATTAACTTGCACCATCGCATCCCCCAGAAACACAACACTTGCCCCCGCAGGCCAAACATCCGCCATAACGCCCTCAGTCCCCAGCTGTCCGCGCAGAAAGCCCGACAGGGTGTAACTCCCGTCCCCCTCAAGCACAGCATCGCGAAACTGCATGATTTCCCAGCCATCATCGTCCCCGATTGCCAAGGCATTTGCTCCATTCAGAACCTCCAGCGCACTGCGGCTTTGCAATGCGCCCCCAGAAATTCGCACCCTAAAACTCTTCTCGCTCCACAACCCGATATCGCCCCTGGGCAAGTCGCTCACGGTCACACCAAACACCGTTGGCTGATCTGCCACTACGTCCAGAACATAGCCATCATCAGAAGTCGCTGAATACACCGCAGCCCCCCCAGGCCAGGGCTGTGCTGTTGCCGCCACGAAAGGCGCCGAAGGGTTTTGGTTCTCTCGCAGCAATGGTAAATCCAGAAACCGTACATGCAACGGTAGCGCTGCATGCACAACGCTCCCGAAATTCTGTATCGTGGTAACATCCTTCAACTTAAATGTTTTCTGCTCAATCCGAACCGCCTCAACGGTCCGCGCACCCTGCTCTTCAATCCGCTCTACACGATAGGTCGCGTCTGTGCTGCCATCCGCCAGTTTGATAACATCCCCTACTGTCACATGACGCACCGAAGGCGGGAAAGTCAGCTTCAGTTCGTCGCGTGCGACTTCGGAATCCACCAACCAGCGGCTGGCAATATTGCGCGCAGCCCCGTCATTCAACACCACCGGTAGTTCCACACTGGACGTGGAAACAGATGGATCATCGGCCATGATGAATTGTGCCGAACCGGTCTGATAATCGCGACTCTTGTCCCAGAAACTCACCCTGACCCGACCAGAAGTCTCCGCCTCTGGCTGTCGTGTTTTACCCACAACAGGCGTATCGCCACCACTGAAAACCAAATCGCCTTCCACGGCTGAAAATGCCACCTTCTCGTGGCGATTATGAAATTTCAAAACGCCATCCACTTCAAAAGCGGAGAAATCAAAAGCCATCATCAACGGCTGCAAACTCTGACGTGCCGTCTCCGTCGCCCGCATCGCGAACCCTGCGGTATTGCCGTACAACTCGCTCACATCAATATCCGTCAGCCCTGAAATCTCGCAAATTTCGGATACAATCGCCGCCAAGGATTGGTCACCAAAACGCCCGGTCAACCAATGCCCGCGCGCATGATTATCCCCGTCGCTCCAAACATCCAAACGGTTTGGAAACTCCGGCCAAGGTCGCGCATCCCAAGCCCAGACATGGCTGCGCGACAAATCCACCATCGGTCCAAAATAAATCGAAGACGTCGGATTGTTCGCAGCCTCCTGCCAATGCCCATAAACAGCCCGCAAATACTGCGCCTGCATAAAGGTATCCTCAGAACCATTTGAATAGTATGGGAAATGCGACTCCGAGCTTTTCGGGTCATAAAACACATTCGGCTGGTTGGTGCCTTTATCCACCGCCGGGCAGCCCAGTTCCGTAAAATAAATCGGCTTGCTTTCCGGCAACCAGGACGTCGGCACCGCCTCACGCACCCCACCAATCCGGTTATAATGCGGCTGCGACCACCAGTTCACAATATCCTTATACCGAAACACCCAAGACTCGCCATAAGCCCCATCCGAAATCGGCGTCCGGTTCTGCGCATCGCGGTCCTCTGCGCTGGCATAATACCAATCAAACCCCTCACCGCCTGCTACATTGGAACGCAGATAATCTTGCGCATATATCGCCCCAAAACCTTCGTCCAAATGCCCAAGATTGTCACGCCAATCCGACAGCGGCATATAATTATCAATACCGATGTAATCAACCTCGCTTTGCGCCCACAAAGGATCAAGGTGAAAGAATACATCCCCCGATCCATTCTGCGGATGATAGCCAAAATACTCCGACCAATCCGCCGCATAACCGATCTTCACATCCGGCCCCAAAACCGACCGCACATCCTGCGCCAGTTGCACCAATGCATCAACCGCGGGAAACGTTGTCGCCCCGTCACGGATTTGCGTCAATGATCGCATCTCCGAGCCAATATTAAACGCCTCAATTCCCCCTGTAATCTGGCACAAATAGGCATAATGCAAAATAAACCGACGATAGGACCACTCCACTGGCCCAGAATAAACCACTGCCCCATCCACAACCGCAAAATCACTCACCTGTGCGCTGCCAAAAAACGCGGAGACTTCCGTGCGCGCCGCCGCCGTTTGGTCCGTAGACCCAAACCGCCCAGGAGCCTCAATCGTCGTAATCCGTCCCCGCCAAGGCATCACCGGTTGATCAGCGTTGTCTGACCAAGGATCACCCAGACCATTACCCACCTGTACATCCATCAAAATAAAGGGATAAAAAACAACACTCTGCCCGTTATTCTTAATTGCCTGAATGCCTTCCAAAACCGATGCGTCACTGGGCGTGCCACCAAAAACAGGCCTATCATCAATCCGGCTCACCAGCGCTGCAGCTCCGCGCCCAATGCCTGAAACCTCCCAAGGCACAGGCGTACCATCAACGCCCAACTGCTCCACTTTTGGCTGCACTTGGCAATCTCCACAGCGCAGGTTATCGCCAAACCAACTGACCACCAATGACACAGAAGTCGCGTTCGGCAAGTCCAGCGCCAGATCATCCAGCGCATGGACAATATCTGCATCTCCGCGCCCCGTGTTTACATTCGCCGTATGACCATCGCCAAACTCCCCTGCATAATGCACAGGTGTCGTGGCCAACGAATACTCCCCTGTGCCCGGGATCAAACACACGCCCTGAACATCCTGCGCTGGATCATCCACCGTGAAATGCTCAGGTTGTGCCTTGCGGAAAACCTCAAAATTGAACTGTGGAATCCGATTGCCAAACGGCTCCAGATCCAGTTCCTCAAACACCACATAACTGGTCCCACGATAGCTTGGTGCGTTTTCGATCCCTTCAATCGCCGCGATCGTCGGGTCGGGGTTTTGCACTTCGTTCCCCGGATAAAATGCCATGCTCACACTTTCCCGCGCTATCTCCTGCCCATCTGCCCAAACGCGCCCAACTTTGCCCACAACACCCTCACCAATCGCAAAAGCAATGCTGATAGAATACGAATACTTATTGGTTGTCACCTTGGGGCTACCCGTAGCCTTTCCCCCGCCACCCGTTGTCGTGCTAACATTCTCACGAAACTTGCTCGACCAAATCAATTGCCCCGCAATACGCATCCGCCCCATAACACGTGGGACTGGAATCCCCTCGGAAACCCCTTGTAATCGGAACGTCTCAATACGCCCTGTATCCACAACACGCGAGCCTGTCCCCATAATCTTCTGGTCAATCATCCCACCAATCGCTGTCTCTTATACACATCTGACGCTGCCGAC